>JBEKYH010000032.1:0-19286 GCA_049511115.1 Tepidisphaeraceae bacterium
AGAAGTTCCCGACGGTGGCCGCGAAACTGGAGAGCGGCCAGTGGTGCAAAGCGGCGGAGGAGGAGTTGCTGCGCGTGGCGGGGAAGTGACATACGTCACATCTAACCTGCTGCGAACGCTATGGTTATGTGGTTCATCGAAGATGGATGAACGCTGAGGCGCGGAGGCGCTGAGGAAGAAAATTCGGAGAAATTCAATCCTGAACATTGAATTGGAATTCCTCGTCTTTCCGATCTCATCGCCTCGGTGCCTGGGCGTTCATAGTCCTGAACGAGCGGCCGCACAACACATTTCTCGTTTGGTTGGTATTCTGCTTGGGCGGTAATGCGAATGATCGATTAGCGTCATGTCCTTATAGGATTGAAATGATGAGAGTCATCTCCTAACCCATTTCAGAGCGACTATGCCAAACCATTTCCTCGCGCGGCTTATCTCGATCTGCCTTCTGACCGTGGCCCCGATGTCAGCCTATGGGCTGGATCGGTCGCTGGTGCCGCCGGCGATTCCGCTGTGGCCTAACGGCGCGCCGGGATCGGAAGGCCAGACTTCGGCGGAGACTGAGACCATTCGCCACGAAGCGGCGACGGCGGATACGCCGGATGTGAGCTTCCCGGTGGTCAGCAATATCCACAACCCTTCGCTGACGCCGTTTCTGCCGGCCAAGGACAAGGCGACCGGCGCGGCGGTCATCGTCCTTCCCGGCGGCGGGCATATGTTCCTGTCGATCGACCATGAGGGATACGATGTGGCCAAGTATCTGGCCGATCATGGCGTGGCGGCTTTTGTGCTGAAATATCGCCTCGCCCGCGCGCCCAACTCCACTTACAAGGTCGAGGTCCATTCCCTCATGGACACGCAGCGCGCCATTCGCATGATTCGCGCCAAGGCCGCGGATTGGGGCGTTGATCCCCATCGCGTGGGTGTCCTTGGGTTCTCCGCCGGCGGAGAGCTGTGCATCCTCGCGGCTACTCGCTATGACAAACCCGTCGCCGGCTCGAGTGACGACATCGACAAACTCGATTGCAAGCCCGACTTCCAGGGTCTGCTGTACCCCGGCGGATTGAATTCGCCGGACACGGTGCCGATCAACAAGGACACGCCGCCGGCGTTTTTGGCCTGTACGTACACGGACCGGCCCACGATCTCCAAGAATCTCGCGTCGTTCTACCTGGACCTTAAGACGGCGGGCGTGCCTGCCGAGCTGCACATTTACAATAGCGGGGGACATGGTTTCGGCGTCCGCCCCACGTCGCGGCCAGCATCAACCTGGGCCGATCGATTTTTGGATTGGATGAAAGACCGGGGATATCTGGAGACGAAATAAAGCAGAAAACCCTCAGACTTGCGCCTGAGGTTTTTTGAAGGTCGTTCAGTTTTATCGGAATTGCAATCAGACAACCTTGCGAGCTTTGCGTATCCAGCCAAAGAGAGCCAAAGCGCCAAGCATGGCAATCATTGAACTTGCCGCCGCGGGCAGGGGAGCGGCATCTATTTCGACCAATTGCGCCTGGGCTATGGGGCCGCCGTTCTGGTATTGCAAATCGAGAACTTCGACTGAGCTTGCGTTGGAGTAGTTGCCACCGAGAGTCACAGCCCCGTTATTGTAGCCGGCAAAGCCAACGTCATTCAGCCAAGCCTGGGCCTGAGTCTGAGAAGCGCTATCCGCGCCGGCGTCGGGCGCGGCGGCCCCGACGCTGGATTGGTCTCCCTGAAGAACCCAGATCGCGTCCTGAAGTGCGGCGGCGGATTCGACGCGGCTCAGCGTCGTTCCGGCGGTATAACCGTTGGTTGCGAAATTGTAGCCTGTGAGCGTGCCGTTCCAGAACTCGGAAAACAAGTCTTGAACGCCGGAAGTCAGCGTCTCAGTGCCGCCACTATAGAGTGGGGCCTGCAAGCTGACCGAGGCGTTGTAGGTGCCGCCGGGATTGAAGGTGACGTCGTTAGTCCCTTCCTGGATGCAGAAGGTCTGGAAGACTGCCTCGCCGGCTGGCGCCGGCAGAAGATTGGGATCATCGGGCGGAGTAGCTTGCGGGATGATGGCCGGCGCGCCGGAGCTGTACGTTAACGTGGCCGTGAATTCGCCGCCGTAATTGCTGTTGTAGTAGCCCCAGTTGAGTAGAACCGTCCCGATCGGGCCTACGTAATCGGCCCTGCTCGCCGACGCCATCACCCCAAGACCAACGGCGGCAACGGCGGACGCAAGAATTCTACGCTTCATGACGTATTCCCCGACCAAAAAATTCTCGGGAGTTTTTGCTGATCTTTAGGAATGGTCTTAGCACCCACTACTGGAACCAGATCACCTGCAAAACTTCTAATCGAAGCGGCGATGCGGTGTCAACGCCAAACTCCGCGGAGGATCACTGGCTATTGCTATTGCAGCGCTTCACGTGACTATCTGGGGGAGATGTGACCTTTATATGTTCTGCTCTCCATTTAAGGCAAACAAGCAGACGAGAAAGCCCCAAGGGAGTTTTCCCCCGGGGCTTTGCAATGCTTTTGTTGTGGCTGTCTCGCAAAACATTACGTCGTCATGCGGCGACGGCGAATCAGGCCAAAAAGCCCAACCGCGCCAAGCAAAACGATCGTCGCATTTGCTGTGACGGGCAGCGGAACGGGGGCACAGACTTCAACCAACTGATTCTGGTCAATTCCCGCCGAACTCGGATTGGCTGCTTCGGCTTGGGTGTTGTACAGGCCAAGCACCTCGACGAGGTTGTAGCCTGTCGCGCTTGCCCCCTCGAGGTCGGCCGTGGCCGTGAAACCACTGGCCACGTAATTCTGCGCGTCGGTGAGCCAATCCTGGGCCTGGGTTTGTGCGGCGCTGTTGCCGGAGATTCCCGCGTCGCTGGCTGCATTGGCGATGCTGGTCTGGTCGCCTTCGGCGGTCCAGATGGCCGCCTGCAATTCACCCGCCGAAAGGGTACGACCAGAGCCTTCGGTGTAATCGTAACCATTATTCTTCAGCGAGCCGTTGTAGAACTCAGCGTAGAGCACCTTCGTCACGGAAGTGACCGACGAGGGGGCGCCGTTGCCGGGGGCGGGAGTGATGCTGGCGTAGTAGGTGCTGCCCGGGCAGAAGTCGACGTCGTTGACGCCCTCCTGGATGCAGAAGGTCTGGAAGATCGCCTCAGCCGAAGTGGAAGGGCCGCCAATCTGCACGTTTGGGCCCGCGGTCGCCACCGTATAGGGAGCGCCGGCGGCATAAACGACATTGGCCTGGAATTCGCCGCCGACCCCACTGGAGTAATTATTGAGGTCCTGGTTAAGGACAACCGTCCCCTCATACACGCCGGCCATGCTGGCCGACGAAACAATACCACACCCAACGGCTGCAAGAGCAGCCGCAAGAATTCCGCGCTTCATGGGATCATCCTGACAAAAAGGACAACACGTTCTGGTCGTCACCCTGGAGGGCTGGCGGAACAACTTGCCGCCCTCAAGGCACCCGTGACGCTCCCTCTCAACCTATTCCATGCAGGGAATCGCGGCCAACGACAAAGCCTAAAAACGGGCTGTTTTCTCAGACGTGGCGCGGTGGATCGCCCGCCTGAACGGTGTTTAACCTGTGGGCAATCTGGGTTAAAGGAGTGCGAAGGTTTGAATGTGTGAATGCGCGAAAGCCTTCATACTCCACACCTTCGCACCTTCACTCCTTCCCACGGTGTTTCCGATGAACGATAATCGCGCTTGAAGGAAGGAATAATCCGCAATGCCAAAGCGAATTACGGTCTGGGGCGAGTATCGCCACGAAAAAACCAATCCCGAAGTCGCCGCCATCTACCCTAGCGGCATGCACGAAGCCATCGCGCAACATCTGCGCCGGCGGAGTGATTTCACTGTTCGCACGGCGACGCTCGACCAGTCCGAGCATGGCTTAACTGAAGAGACGCTGAAGCAAACCGACACGCTTATCTGGTGGGGCCACATGGCTCACGACCAGGTGGCTGACGCGATCGTGAAACGCGTCCACGCCCGCGTCCTGGCCGGCATGGGAATCGTCGTCCTCCACAGCGGGCACTTCTCCAAAATCTTCAAGGCCCTCATGGGGACAAGCTGCGAGCTGAAATGGCGCGAGGAAAAAAATGAGCGGGAGATTCTCTGGATCACGCGGCCGGGCCACCCGATTGTCGAGGGCCTGAACGACCACTTCATCCTCCCGCGCGAGGAGATGTACGGCGAATATTTCGACATCCCCGAACCCGAGTGCACCTTCCTCATCAGCAGCTTCGGCGGCGGCGAGGTCTTCCGCAGCGGCTGCACCTGGACGCGCGGCGCCGGCCGCGTCGTCTACTTCCGGCCGGGGCATGAGACGTTTCCGACCTACCATGATGCCAATGTCCTGAAAGTAATTGAAAACGCGGCTGCATGGGCGGCGGGGCGCAACCCGGTCACTCAAATCTTTGGCAATCGCAAGCTGGGATGGATGGGTAATTCCTAATTGCTCAAATAAATCACCGCACGTCGATTTCTAATCAATTCTTTATACAAGCCAATCCAAACCTAAATGGCCTGCCCCTAAGTTGATCGCGGATCGGGATGGGATGCCAGCAGTGGTCGCGTTATCGGCGGCGGGGCAATCGTCTCAATTCCAGCTTGAATCTCGGCCTCCGTAACCTTTGCGTACCCCTTGCCGCGTGGCCCGGGACTTGGTTGGCGGAGTGTCTGGCGGTTTCGTCAGCAAAACAGGGAGAAAATCATGATCGGGGCTAAGTCTTCACTCGCCACCATGGCGTTGGTGTTGCTTTCTTGGGCGACATTACCAGCTTTTGGGCAAACCACTATTACGCAATGGAACTTTAATATCGGCGCGACCGTCGCGGCGCCGTTCAATTCTCCGGCCCCCACCACGGGGTCCGGAACAGCTACCTCGCTGGGAATGACCAACACCTACACCTATGCCGGGACTACCGCTACGAATTCGGTTACCTCGGACGATGTTTTGCAGTCACCCGGAGTGGCCAATCCAAGCTTCAGCGAGTACACGTGGCGGCTACGCGGCGCTTACGTGTCCACGGGCGTAGCGCCCAATAACGGGACCGTTACTAAGTCGGGAAATGTGAATGGGTGGAACCTTTCAGCTCCTCAATATACGCAGGGCGCGGAGTTTGACGCCAGCACAGTTGGCTATCAGAACATTATGTTCAGCTACGATTGGTATTCTACCAATCAAGGCGTGCGCGATTTGCAGGAGCAGTATAATCTGGATATCAACAATCCATCCGATCCCCTGGACGTCTGGACCAACATCAACCCATTACAGGTCGCGGTTCCAAACGATTATGACAGCGCTACGTCCCCAAGCAACACCATTGATTTATCCAGCATCACTGGAGCGAGCAATGATCCAAACCTTGGGATTCGCCTCGTGTCTGCGTACGACCCGACTTACACCGGCGCTGGAGCACCGACCTACACCTCCGCTACGCTGACCGCCGGCGAGCCCGTCCAGTACAACAATGATTCCGGCAACTGGCGCTTCGGAAATATTACCTTCAGCGGCACGGCGGTTCCCGAGCCCGCTTCAGCATCCATCTTCGCCATCGGCGCCCTCGGCTTGGCCATGCGTCGCCGCCGAGCCGCGAAGTAATAGCGTCGCGTATTCTGATCCATCCAAGCCGGTCGAGCCTCCATGCCCGACGGGCTTTTTTGTTTCCACTTCTCCCGTTCTCCGCCTCTCCCGTCTCCCCCTCTGCCCGGCAATGGAGTAAAACTCCCGCTATGGCAACCCTCGCCGACCACGACCTGGCCTCCCTCCGCGCCGACCTCGCCGCCGCCGGCCACAAGCCCGTCCATGCCCTCGCCGTTCTGCGCCATTTCTACGAATCTGCCGGGCGTCCGCGCCTGGGGACAATCGAAATCAGCAAGGGCGTCGTCCGGCATATCGATGGCCAATTGGCCCCGCGCGCCTCGCGGGTTGCGGCGCGGTCGGTCGCCGGTGATGGGACGACCAAGTTGCTTATCGCGTTGGATGCAGGTGGGTCTGTGGAAACCGTTATGATGCCGGGGTTGCGCGATGGTGTCTCGGCCGGTTGCGTCTCCTCGCAAATCGGCTGCGCCATGGGCTGCGATTTTTGCGCCAGCGCTCTCAACGGCTTTGAGCGCAACCTCAGCGCCGGTGAAATCGTCGAGCAGTTTCTACATCTGAAAGAACTCGCGGGGTCGATGGGCCGGAAACTGAAGACGCTGGTCTTCATGGGCATGGGCGAGCCGATGTTGAACTTTGATGCTGTGGTAGCGGCCATCCGGCGCATCGCCGACCCCGACCTGGGCGGCCTCGGCTGGCGGCAGATCACCGTCTCCACCGTGGGCGTCGTTCCCGGCATTGATCGCCTTGCCGATGCGGACCTCAACGTCCATCTGGCGGTCTCGCTGCATGCGCCTGACGATGCGACGCGATCGAAACTGGTGCCGATGAATCGCCGCTTTAATGTCGCGGATATCCTTGCCGCCGCGCGGCGGTTCCTCGATCGCACGCACCGCGTTCCGACCATCGAGTATTGCCTGCTGGCGGGCGTGAACGATTCTGACGAACAGGCGTTGCTTCTTGCCCAACTCATGCGCGGTTTTCGCGCGCATGTGAATCTGATTCCATACAACCCCATCGGAGCGGGCTTGTCCGGCCGCTCGTACGCGCGGCCGTCCGATGAGCGCATGAACGCGTTCATCAACCTCCTTCGCGACAACGGCGTCGTCACCCACTTTCGCCTTCCGCGCGGGGATGATGTGAACGCTGCCTGCGGCCAACTCCGCAACGCCGCTCACGGGGCAACCGCAGTAGAAGAACAACGGGCAAATTAAGACGAAGTGTCCCGATCGAGTTACCCAATTACTCGCGCGATTCTGCCATTATCTATTCATGCGACGGCGCAGGCCTCTTTTTCGTACCGAAAAACGCCTTTTGCGCTAAGATTTCATTAGTTTGATGAAACCCTTTGCGTCGATCGAGTGAGTGTATAAAATGCTCCGGATTGAATTTGATTAAGAAAGAGGTAGGGACATGACTGTGGAAGACCGCGCTACGTTCAAGTCCGTCGTCCTGCCCGCTGAAGGAGCACCATACGCCTCCCGCACCGGGCAGCTACTCAATGATTTGGGTCATGATGTTGCAGGGGCGGAATCTCCGGAACATGCGTTAGAATTGTTACAAGAGGAACAAGCCGACCTTTTTGTCGTCGATGTTTCCAATGGCAATCGCAACCGCGCCTTGTTCGAGAAGCTTCTCGCATTACCCGCCGACGTTCGCCCCCGCGAAGTGGCGATCTTCAGCGACGCATCCGACGAAATGCTCCGCGGCCTGCGCAGCCGCCTCAAGCCCAGCCGGGTTCACATTTTCCTCAAGCCGCTGCACATGCACGGACTGCTGAATATCCTTCGGAAATTGGAAGATCAGCAGTAAGAGCCGCATCCCCAACCTATTTCGATTTGTTCTGATCCGCGGGCTTAATGAAGTCCAGCAGGTTGTTGCCCCCGTTGAGCATCTGGCCAAACACATCATTGGCGGACTTGTCCAGCGCGGGCGCGGGGACGGGCTGAATCGACGGGCTCGTCGCCGGTCCGGTGACGTGAAAACTGTAGAGGGATTTCTGCGCATTGTTGACGACCTTCTGTACGCTGCCGACGACCTGGCCCAGCAGTGGAATTCCGGTCTTATCCACCTGCTTTTTCCAATCACCCAGCGGCGCGACGATCAGGTTCAGATTGACCGGATAATCGCCGGTTAACCCGACATTCCCGCTTCCTTGAATCCCGACGATCGGCGAGCTGACGACGAGTTTCGAGAAATTGGCTGTCCCGTCCTTGAAGGTAAAGCGGCCGGCGGCATGCCCGACCCGGGCGGGATCGCCGGCGGCCGGCGCAACGCGTCCGATAACGTCGCCGATGATTTTCACGTCATAGAAATCGCCGTTTTGCACCTGAAAATTGCCGGTTCCGTTCGCGCTTGCCAGCGGCGACGCGTTTCCAGGCGGCAGCGTTCCCGACACCTGCAATTGGCCGGTGGCTAACCCGGTAACATGCCCGCCGGGATCGCTGATCTGCGCCAAATCCTTCACTTGCCGCAGGTCAATCTTCGTCCAGGTGGCGTTTGCGTCGTAGGCATAGGGCGAGGTTAAATCCGCGTCGGCCGAATCGACCAGGACGTCGCCGCCGGCCGCGTCGAGACGGAAGCCGGATAGTTTCACCTGGCGGCCCTGCAATTGCACGGTGGTGACAAATTGCAAAGGTTGATCGCCATACTTGCCATTGACGGCTTTCACATTGAGCGCCTGCTTGGAGTAGTCGATGTCGATGCCGACATTGGTGAGCGGCTGGGATAACTCCGACCACCGGACGTCAATGTCCGAGCCCGGCTGGGTCTTCAGCGTCGCCTGCGTGTCGGCGTCGAGAGCAGCCAGGTAGCTCACGTCCAACGGAACGCCCGCGCCCGGCAGCGGGCCGCCGCCGGAAACGGTGAACTCCATTCCGCCGCTGGCGACTTGTGTCGGGCCAGTGCTGGAGAATTTGATCGTCCCGGCAATTCCACGCACCGTCCAGCGGCCCTTGGCCAGGTCAACCGCCGCGGTCCCGCCATTGGCTATGGTCAGCGTCGCCCCGCTGCCGGCCAAGTGGTATTCCTTCAAATAGGGTTGCAATTCTTGTGGAACCTGCCCCAGGTCTGCTTCAGCGGGAATTTGCGTGGTCAGTGAGAAATCCTTGAAGCTCAGTTGCGTTCCGTCCACGTCCACCGAGCCGTCAAATGTCAGATCGGTCAGCGGCTTGTTCGCCACCGTGGCGTGCACCTGATATTGCGACGGCGAGCCGCCCTGATCGACCGACAAGTCCATTCGGGCCAGCACGGTTGGCGCGGCCGTGCTGTTGTAGTCCGCCGATTGGACGGTGAGGTCGTCGATTTCAAAATGCCGCACGCGAACCAGGTCCGAGATTTTCAGTGGGGCGCTCGATGCCGGCGAAGGGGCCGGCGTTGATCGCAGCAACCCGCCATTAATCTCGTAATCTCCCGACGGCAGGCGCACCAGCACAATTGTCGGATCGGTGAGGACGCAGTTATCAACCACAATCGGCCCGCCCAGCGGCAGGCTGGCCAGGCTCACGTGCAACCCGCCCAACTCGGCTATTTTGATCGGGGCGCCGGAGGGGCCGGGGCAATAGAGGCTGGCGTGGGCGATGTCCAAAGTCAGGAGAGGATCGTAGGAAATCCCGTCGATTTGGACCGTCGCGTTGAGGTGGCCGGCGACCAGGGAGGAGATTTCGCTGCGCACGATCATTTTGACCGCGGCATGCACCACGATGATCAGCAGGATGAAGCAAACCACCAGGATTCCGCCCGCCCACAGGCCCAGTCGGACCCATTTATTGCGTTTTGGCGGCGGTGGCGCGGCGCCTTTATCCGTTGGCTTGCCCCCTGTCCCTTGCGGAGTCTGGTTCGGTTCCATACGCAAGAATATACCTCAGGAAGACAAAGAATCCCGCCGGGAAAAAGAGAAGACGGAGTAAAAAAAGAAGACACCGGGCATTTCTGCACAGTGTCTCCTGGAGGGGAGAAAATGTTTTGATCAAAGTGGTCGCCCATAAGGGCTCGCGTCTTTATCGGTTCCCACCGCTCCTTCAATAGTTATTGTCGCCCGGCGGTAAAACCGGACAGAATCAACATTATTTCAGGGCTTCTGGCAAACGTTCAACGATAATCAGCCGCGGGATCACAAAAAGTTTCGGAAAATTCGGCCAAGCCGCTCTATATTCCGGCCCCCGATCGCGCAAAACTTGCCCGCCAGGTTTCCCTTGACTTGTTGGCCCGCGCCGCCGACCCTAAAGGGCATGGAAGAGACCATTTTCACGCGGATTATTCAGCGCACGATTCCCGCCAAGATTGCCTACGAGGACGAGCGGTACATCGCCATCCACGACATTCAGCCGGCAGCGCCGGTGCACATATTGGTGATCACCAAGAAGGTGATTCCCAGCCTGAATGACCTGAAGCCCGAAGACGCGGACCTGGTCGGCGGCATGTTCCTGGTGGCCCAAAAGGTGATGAAGGAGCTGGGAAGGACGGACTACCGGACGGTGTTCAACTGCGGGGAGAGCGCGTGCCAGACGGTGTTTCATCTGCATTTGCATGTGCTGGCAGGGAGGGCGTTTGCGTGGCCGCCGGGGTAGCGGAAAGGTGCGAAAGTGTGAAAGGTGTGAATGTGTGAAGGTGCGGAGGGAAAGGTATCGTGAAAGGCAATGTGGCGAAGACGTTTGAGGAGCTGGTGATTTATCAGCGAGCGCGGGAATTGACCAACGCGGTGTATGCGGCGACGCGCGTTACGCCGTTTAGCCGCGACTTCGGTCTGGTAGGCCAAGTTCGCCGCGCGTCGGTTTCCGTCATGTCGAACATCGCCGAAGGGTTTGAGCGCGGTTCAAGAACGGAATTCGTTCAGTTCCTTTTCATCGCCAAAGGGTCATGCGGAGAGGTGCGCGCCCAACTTCAGATCGCGGCCGACCAGGAGTTCATTTCCCCAGCCGACCATTCCCGGTTAAGCGACCTCTGTCGGACCACCAGCGGCATGATCGCCAAATTCATTGCCCATTTGCAGCGATCCAAGTACCAAGGCCCAAAATTCACGCGTCCTCCGCAAGCGACAAATTAACTGTATCTTGCCCAAACATTCACACCGTTCGCCCTTCTAACTTTCACACTTTCACACTTTCACACCTGCCCTATGGCCCCGCCGCCGCAATCGGCTGCGGCAGCACCTTTCCCTTCAGCACGTCTTCCGGCGTTGGCTTGGTCAGCTCCTCATGCTTGCGGTCATGGAACGTATGACACTCCGTGCAATTGGATGCCGCCCCCAGGCCCTGGGAATTATCGGGGTGATGGCACTCGATGCAGGATCGCGTGGCCGGGACCATTTCGCCTGAGCCATCGGGTTTGAAGGCTAATCCCTGCCATTGGATATCGGGCGACAGGACATCGCTGGTCTTTTCGCTGGTCAGGGCGGCGGCGTGGCATTCCACGCAGTTCATGCTGCGGTGAGCGTCATGGTCGAACTGGCTGTTGACGTACCACTGTCGCGGGCCGGCGGGGATGCCGGTGGGTTTGGTGCGGAAAACGGGGGCGTCGGTCACCTTGGCCGACGTCTGCATGCCGGTCCATTCGGGCGGAACCGCGGCGGCGTCGCCTTCCATTTCATGGCACTTGATGCAACTGTTGCCGCCGTCATTGCCATAGGCGACGTAAATTTCCAGTAGCCGCGGGTCGGGCGTGTCCTGGTTAAACCGCGCAAACGCCGCATCGAAATCGGCCAGCATGCGCTGCTGCGCCTGCCCGGAGAGGCCCTTCACGACCTCCGTGCGCAACCGCTGGATGACCAGCGGCCGCAGATGATCCGAGGGCTGGGTCGTCGAGCCAACGGCGTCGGAGACGCGCGTGCGATCGGCCGCAGGCACGATGTTTGTCGGCAGCTTTATCGCGGCGGCCTGGAGCTTCTCGACCACGTCCACCGGCAGTTTGGCGGTAAGCGCGCCCAGATTCCATTCGGCAATCAGCGGGGCGGCCTTCACCGCCTTGGTCACTGCGTCCAGACTGGCGTTGGCATCCTTGTTATCCGACGGCACGTTCAGCTTGCCGATGATCCGGTCGTTAAGCGCCTTTTCCTTGGCTCCGGGTGAATCCTTGGCGTACTTCTGCCAGGGATCGGTCGTATCGGTCACATACGCAAGGATGACCTTGCGCACCTCGGCAAAATCGGCGTGCGGGATGACGGCACTGTCGCTATTGGGCAGCGTGCCCAGGTCGTGGCACGATTTGCAATTCTTGTCGTAATTCACCTGCGTCATGGAACGGTGGCGGCCCGTTCCATCGACAAGCGGGCGCGGAGAGGAGCCATTCGATTGGCTCCCCGGCATCGAATACGCGGTCTTGCCAATCTCCCAAGTAAGGGCCTGCGCGGCATCGGGGGTTGGATTGTGGCAGAACGTGCAGTTTTGCTGATCGCCTTTCAATATCCCGCCCAGATGTTTCTTGTGATTGAAATTCAACACTGTCGGGTCCACCATTTTGCCGTTGGTGGTAATCGACCGGCCAAAATGGGGGTGGCCGTCCAGGGTGAAATCCGTCACGTGCAGCGGGACTTCCGGTCCCGGCGGAGCGCGCGTCTTGCCGGTCAGGTCGGCGTGGCAATTGACGCACAGCAGATCGCTGGTGGAGACCAGGGCCGCCTGGCCGCGGTGCTCCATGTGGCAGCTTGTGCAATTGGCGGAGCGAATTTCCGGCGGATTAAACCGGTTATCAAATGTCACCATGGTCCCTTGATTGGGATGGTGGATTCCGGCGTCGTGGCATTTCAGGCACGCTGCGTCGGAGACAGCCTTGGAGAATTTACCGGTCGATTTGCCGTTGGCGTCGAGACCGTCGTGGCACTCGGCGCAATTATCCTGGAAGCTGGCATGGACGAACGTGAGCCGGCCGGGATTATGGATCAACTCTCCCTTGCCGCCGGTGGCCGCGAACGCCACCAGAATCACGGCGAGCGCAGTGGCGGCAAAAATGGTCGTCCTTCGCAGGCGCCGCCAGCGATGGAAACGGTCGATGTACGTCCGGTCGATTCGGGCCGATACAGTCTTTTGGGTTCGCTGGCGAGCCATGATGTTCGGTACGAAGTGTCCCTATTAGAATTTGGATTGCAGAATTGCCGCCGCTGCCGCCTCACGGGTCTTGTTGAGTTTTCCCAGGGCGGAATACGCCGCGTACTTGTATACGTCACCGAGGGTCGGATAGTTGAAGACCGTGTGGATGAAGAAATCAATATCGCCTTCAAAGGTGATGCAGGCCAGCCCGATATGCACGAGCTCGCTGGCGATTTCGCCGATCACATGGGCGCCCAATAGTTTCCCGCTGGGGACTTCAAACACCAGTTTGACCATCCCCTCGGTGTCGCCGATGATCTGGCCGCGACCGTGATTGCCGTACACATCCTTGCCGACCACGTAGGGGATCTTCTCGCGCTGGCAATCTTCCTCGGTCTTGCCGACCTGGGAGATTTCGGGAATCGTGTAAATGCCCGCCGGCAGGATCGGATTGAGTTTGGTCTTGTAGGAAAGGCCAAATGCGTGACACATGGCCAGGCGGCCCTGCTCCATGGACGTGCTGGCCAGAGCGGGCGCTCCGATCACGTCGCCGGCGACGTAAATGCTGGGGACTTTGGTCTGGTAGGTAATGGGATCGTACCCATCGGGGCTTTCGCGCTTGGGGTCCAGACCCTTCTTTATGAGCAAGCCGTAATTGTTGATGGGAATCCCCAGTTCCTTCAGGCCCAAGTCGCGCGTATTGCCGTCGCGACCGAGTGCGTAAAGGACCGAGTCCGCGGTCAGGACTTTTCCGCTCTTGAGCTTGACGACCGCTACGCCGTTGTCGGTGTAAATCGCCTTTGGCTCATCCTTCGCGTCGGGCATCGACTCATTCATGAAGAGGTGAATGCCGTCGCGCTGGATGCGCTTGACGAATATCTCGCCGATTTCGCCGTCCAGCAGTGAATCGAGCGGCCGGGCCTTGGGATGCACCAGCGACGTATCTACGCCCAGGGCGTTAAAGAGGCAGGCGTATTCCGAACCGATGACGCCACCGCCGATGACGATCATCGATTGCGGCAGCGTCTTCATCTCCAACACGGTGGTCGCGTCGAAGATGTGTGTATCATCAAACAAAACATTCTTGGGATGCGCCGGCGTTGAGCCGGTGGCGATGAGGATGATTTTGCCGGTGACATTCTTTTCGACGCCGTCGGCTCCCTTGACCGATACGGTATGCCCATCCAGCACTTTCGCCTTGCCGGTGATGCGGTCGATCTTGTGCCAGGGGGCCGCGAGATTCTTGGCGGCGCGCTGCTGCTCGCGCTGCTGCACGAGGTTTTTGCGGTGCATGAAACTGGAGAGCGTGATGTCGGCTTTGAATTCGACATTCATCCCCTCGCCAAGCTGGCGCGTGCGAAAACCGGAGAGAAACAGCGAGCTCTCGCGCAGTGTCTTGCTGGCCAGCGTGCCCCAGTTGATGCAGGCGCCGCCGAGTTCATGGAAGGCTTCAATGACGACGGCCTTATGCCCGAAATACGCCGCCTGAGCGGCCCCTTTTTCACCCGCCGGCCCGCCGCCAATCACAACCAGTTCGTAGTCATATTCAGACATGTCAGACCCCTTGCATGATTGATTTGCCCCGCGGACGATTCACTCCGGCAAAGACCCGCAAACCCGAGAGTCGCGCACGCACTGATCCGCAGCCTCGGCAACGGCGTCCATCCTAACCGCTGATTACTTTCCCGTCACGGGGATGCCGCGCGGTAAAATTTCTGCCGTTTGCCGCCCGCGATAAATGAACCACGCGACCAGCACATACGCCCATTGCAACGCCACGAAAGTGGCGACGTAACCTTGGCCGCCGGTGTTAAAGCCGTACGAATGCAGCCCCGCGCCCAGCACAAAATTCACGCCATACCAGCTCATCAACACGGCGGTGAAGCAGACCACCGCGCCGGCGGCGGTGCCGAATTGCTTGATCCATCCGGCGTATCGACCGTGGAGCAAGGCGAGGTAGGTCAGGAAGACAATCAGCGCCCAGACCTCTTTGGGGTCCCAGCCCCAGAATCGGCCCCAGGATTCGGCGGCCCACAATCCGCCCAGGATGGTTCCCGTCAGCACCAGCAGCACGCCGATCTGAATGGCCCGGTAGGTGAACATGATGTTGCTGCGAATCACCGCGGGGTCGGTCTTGCCATAGATGAACTGGCCCAGAACGATATTCCCCAGCACCAGCGCCAACGCGAACGCGGCATAGCTGCTCACGATCGTCAGGACGTGAATGGTCAGCCAGTAATTGCTCCGCAGCACCGGCGTGAGATTGTGAAACGCGTTGCCGTACTCCATAGGCATGGCGTCGGCAACCACCGTCGCCAGCACGGCGACGACGGCTCCGCCGATGGCGAGGACGCGGCGGCGATAAATCAGCTCCAGCACGTAGGAGAATATCGCCCCCATCATGGCCACCCAGATGACCGTCTCATACATATTGGTCACCGGCGCCCATCCCGTCACCGAGCAGCGCAGGGCAAACGCCCCGCCGTGGAAGAGGATCGCCAATGCGAACACGACCATCGCCGCGACATAGACAATCTTCCGCGTCGACATCAGCGCCGCGATCAATGCGCACGTCGCCATCAGGTAAATGATCCATGCCAACCGGAATGGCTTGCATATTTCCTGAAGTGCAAGCCTGGTGGTGAACATGCAGTTGTAAAAAATCTCGCGGTCGATGCGTGACGCATCGGCGTAATCCGGCCCGCCAAAGTCGCGAAAGGTTCCGATAACATCTGAACTGGCAGTGGCAAACGCGGCGTTATCGCCGTTTTTGTAAGCGGCGATGAGATTGTTCCACGCGGTCGTAAGAGGCTTGGCGTCGTCGGCTTCCTTGCCGGTCAGAGCCAGTATCGTCGCCATCGGCACCCAGCCGGCGGGCTGGCCATTGCTGGCGGAAGAGTCGCCGGGAATGACCTGGATGAGCCTCAGGTCCGTGGCCGCTTCAAACATATTAAGCTGGTCGTCCAGTTGCACCGCCGCGTTTTCCAACTGCTGCTCTGACTCGCTGTCGTAAAACACCTTTTCATGGTTCTGGTCGGCGGTCATGCGCTTTTGTTCGATCCCCTTCACCCAAGCCGTGAAGTCGGTGTTCTCCAACACCTTGCGGGCGGAAATCCATTCCTCGGTTTTCTGCATTCCCAGCTTGTCCCGCAGATTCAGCAGGGGCACATAAAGCACCGGCTGTGTCTGCCACGCATTGGGATGAGCCACCCAATCCATGAGAAGGGCCAGCGGATCCATCGGAGCGGCGATTGACTGCTGGCCGGAATCGTCGGTCTTGATCGTCCCAAAGAATTCGTACCCGGTCACAAAACGCGCGGTTTCGCGCGCCAGCGTGTCAATCGGCTTGATCCGCCCATGATCCAGCACTGGCAATTCGCGCAGCGGCGTCACATCGACGTCGGCTTTCGCGACGGAGCCAAACGAGGTGACGACTAAAGCGAACAGGACTGCGAAAACGGGAATGAACGCTGAGGCGCTGAGGCGCTGAGGAATACCAAAAGAGAGGTTAGCCGAGTGAAGGCGCACTCTGCATTTCCTACCTCTGCGCCTCCGTGCCTCAGCGTTCATCTCTCTTGATTTTCCGCCCGATTCAGTGTTTCCCATAATCCCATTCCTTCGGAGAGAACTTCAAATCCGCAGATTTTCACACCCATCAAGCCTTTACGCCCTTCAAACCCTTTTCACCGCGCCGCGCCATGACCGGCTTGGCGTTCTTCCCACCTTTGGATGCCGCGGCCGCGGCGGCGGCCTGCGCGGGCGTCTTCTGGAAATAGGCCTTCATGTAGAACATGGTGAAAATGCCGCTGATAATCAAGGCACATCCGGAATATTTCACGAACGATCCCGGATCACGCCGGACGCTCAGGGTCGAGGTCGGAACGCCGTCGTTGGCGAATCCCGCCTGGTAAAACGTGAGGCCCTGCACGGTCATCGGCTCATTCATGGTAATAACGTGGTCGCCGTCGAGTTTGTCGGACCCCATGACGGTCACTTCGCTGGTATACGCCGCCGCCTGGTCGGAGCCGGGGTCGTTGGTCTGCTCGGCACGGTTCAGGCCGACCGAAAACCCCAGCGGGAACTCTGAAAAGCTGTAGTCCACATCCACGGGACCGCGGGCTGTGTTCAGCGTCGCCGGCTCATCGCCCAATGCCAGCCAGGTTTCCGTATGGCTGCCGTCCACGTCCAGGGCGATCTTGATGGCCCGGGGATGGAAGTCCATCTGATTGGCGTCGATGTGCGCGGGGCGGAATTCATTCACGAGATTGCCGGTGGGGCAGTATTGCGTGACAGCCAGAGAGATATTCAGCCAGAAATTCTGCATTTCCTTGCCGACTTCCACCTCAAAAGGCGGCATCGGCGCCTGGTCGGCCCGCGGCAACTGGAACATGCGGGCAAACAGCTTTCCCTCGGGAGATTGGATCATCCAAAGCCGGCCGCGCGTGCCGGTGGTGCCGGTGACATAGGTCTGGGGGTTCCAATACCAGATCAGGGGATCGTCGGCCGTCGCCAGGCCGTGCTGGCTGACATCTGAATTGTCGATCCGGGCGATTGCCTGCGGATGCCATGCTGCCAGCAGGTAAGTCTGGGGGCCTTTGGGCCCCGTCAGCGTGACCTTGATTTGCGGATCAATCGCCTCCGTCGCAATGGCATCCTGCCCGTGATTCTCAGGCAACTGCGGCGGCGGCGCTTGCAGAACATAATCGTCCACGCTGGCCGTAAATCCACTGCCGGCAAGCTCTTGCGGCTTGCCAAGCGAATCTTTCGTCACGTCTACGGTAAACCGCTTGCCGCCGAGGTGAATGGCGACCTGTCCCATATCCGGCAGTTTCGCCGGGTCAGGGGGATTCATGAATTCATTGATTTCATCGTCGCTGCGGGCCTTCCACAGATTAATCTCCAGCGTCCCGCCAAACGGCCGAACCATGCCATCACCCTGACCATCGGCCAGCAAGGGGATGGTCTGATCCATCGGCATGCCATTGGGCAGATGCCCGCCCAGGTGAACGACCGCCGCGGGGAAACCGTCGGGAGCAGCTTTTACATTGGTCTCTCCAACCGCGGCCGGCAGCCAATCCAGCACGGTCATCTTCGCCCCCGCCCCCAGCGGCCAGACCACGGTATGACCTTGCGGCCAGCGGATTTCCTGCGGTACGTCGATGATCCCAGCCGCTCCCAGCACGAATTTGGCCAATCCCGGATATCCCGCGTCTTTCCAAAGCTGCACGGGGAATACATATCGCCGTTCTTTGCCGCTGGAGTCGGGCATGGTGACCCCGACTTCCTCGTCGTTCAGGTTGATGACTTCGCTCTTTTGCCCCGGCGTGAGGCTCACCTTGCCGTCCACGCTGTATCGGAAGCTCAGCAGGCATCCCAGCAGGGTGACCTCGATCCCGATATGGGTGATGATGAACCCCGTCTGCTTGCGCTTCCACGGATACCGCACCAGCACGGCGGCCATCACATTCACCGCCAGTAATGCCATCAGCAGAATAAACGGCCGGCTGCCGTAGATCATGTCCTGCACGGGGCGGGTGCCGTACCGGGCTTCATAACAGGTGGCCGCCCCCAGATAAAAGGCAAGGGAAAGGATCAGGAAGATGGCCAGTTTCAGAGAGGCGCAAAAATCCAGAAGTTTATCCAGCAACTTGTCCATTGAGAGACGGACAAACCTAAACGGTGGGAGGGGTGGAGTCAACGAAGGATTGCGGATAACCGTCGCCCGGGCGCGGCCCAATCCCTCGGTACATTTGCAAAACGGGCTTCTTGAGGTCTGAAAAGGCAGGAATGAACCGCAAACTCAGAGGCTGATGAAGGAGGAAGGAGGAAAAAGCTCAAATTGGATGGTATCATGCGCGATACCGTGATTGAACAGATTGTTCTGGACACCAATGTGTTGGTCGCCGGGTTACGATCTAAGCGCGGTGCGTCGCATCGACTCTTACGGCTCGTTGGAACCGGTCGATTTGAAATTCACGTGTCGGTGGCCTTGGTCCTTGAATATGAAGAGGTCCTCAAGCGACTGTCGGCGGAATTAGGGTTGACCGTCACGGATGTCGATGACGTACTGGACTATCTATGCGGCGCCGCCCGCCCGCATGAGATCAGTTTTCTGTGGCGTCCGTTCCTGCGTGATCCGGACGACGACATGCTGCTGGAACTGGCGGTCGAAGTGGGATGCGCAAAGATCGTATCGCACAACGTCCGCGACTTTGCGGGTTGCGAATCGCTGGGAATCCGCGTCGTTTCGCCAAGTGTGTTCCTCCGTGAGATTGGAGAGACAAAATGAGCACCATCAGCCTCCGGCTTCCGCAATCCCTGCACAAGCAGGTGCGCGAATTGGCCGCCCGCGACGAGATTTCCATCAATCAGTTCATCGCCACGGCCGTCGCCGAGAAGATGTCGGCCCTCCTGACGGTCGAGTATCTTGGCCAGCGGGCGGCGCGCGGGAGCAGGCGGAAATATGATCGTGTCCTGAAGAAGGTTCGCAGCGTGGAACCGCCGGAATCTGACAAGATGCCATGATCTGGTGGTCGGTTCTTTCGGGATTGGACCCCGAGACAATTCTGAGTCCCGGCCCAGACCGCCCAATCCCAATCGGCGAGAGGCAGCGGGCCTCTCCAATACGAGCGGCCAACCGACGGCCGCCGCCGAACTAATCCTAAGGACGCAAATCT
>JBEKYH010000033.1:0-18993 GCA_049511115.1 Tepidisphaeraceae bacterium
AAGCGTCAAGTCCGGCGACACCGCGTGAATAACCTCCCAGCCCCCAAACAGCATCGCCGCGTCCCCGCCGGTCGCGATCACCTCCGGCCAGCGCCCCAGGTCGGTCGCGTAATTCTCGACCATCTCGCGCACCATGCCGCGAATGCTGTGGTAGACCCCCTGGCACATCGCCGCCGCCGTTGAGGCTCCCACCGTTCCCTGGGGAACCTGGAACTCCACCGCCGGCAGCCCTGCGGTCTTTTCGTGCAGCGCCGACAGCATCATCCGCGTCCCCGGCAAAATCGCCCCGCCGAGGAAATCGCCGTTGTCATTGCAAAAATCGAGCGTCACGGCCGTCCCAGCGTCCACCACCACGCACGCCCTTTCGAGCTGCTCAAACGCCGCGGCGATATTGACCACGCGATCGACGCCGGTTTTGGCCGGCTCTTCCGTCAGCACATTGATCGGCAATTCCAACTCCCGCCCCACCCACTGCGGCTTCTGCCCGGTTTCCTTGGTGACGATTTCCTCAAGAATTTTCTCCACAGGCGCATTAACGCTCGCCACCGCAATGGCCGGCCGAGCCAATGGCGCGATCAGCTTCCACGCCGCCGCGATCGTCTGCGCCAAAATCGCCTGATTGCCCACCGGCACACGCACCACATGCGTCAGTTCCCCCCCCGAAAACACCCCCGCCGCCAGCCGCGAATTCCCCAGGCTCAGCGTCAGCAAATTGATGTCCATTCCCCGATGATACAAGACGGCCGAGGGGCGTGGCTACGCCAGGCAAGGACTGAGGACTGAGTGCTGAGGACTGAGAGACGGAAAAATCCCGCTTTGTCTGTCACCTTGTCTTGTCATCTTCCTCCTCAGTCCTCGGCCCTCAGTCCTCAGTCCTAAGCGGCCTGCGGCATAGCTACACCGAAGCAGCGGCGACTATAATGGCCGCGCTCATGCGAGTCTTGATCGTCGAGGACGACGCCAAAACCGCCGCCTATCTCCGCAAGGGGCTTTGCGAGGAGGGCTTCATCGTCGATGTCGCCCCCAGCGGCGGCGACGGCCTTTTTCTCGCCCGCTCCGGCCCGTTCGACGCCGTCGTCCTGGACATCATGCTCCCCGGAATGGACGGCTGGGAAATGCTCACGAGCCTCCGCCGCGAAGGCTTTGCCACGCCGGTGGTGATCCTGAGCGCGCGCGATGCCGTCGCCGACCGGGTCAGGGGATTGGAACTGGGCGCGGATGATTATCTCATCAAGCCCTTCGCGTTTTCCGAACTGGTGGCGCGATTGCGATCGGTCCTTCGCCGCGGCCCGACGCGCCGGCCGGATGTGGCCCAAGTGGCCGACCTGGAAATTGATCTCGTGGCCCATAAGGTCACGCGAGCCGGCCAGAAGCTGGAACTGACGCCCAAGGAATTCGCCCTTTTGTCGCTCCTCGCCCGCCGGCGCGGGCAGGCCCTCAGCCGCACGGTCATCGCCGAGCAGGTCTGGGATATGAATTTTGACAGCGATACCAATGTCGTCGATGTGCATATCCGCCGCCTGCGCGTGAAGGTGGATGATCCGTTCGAGCGAAAGCTGATTCACACAGTCCGGGGGGTGGGCTATGTCCTCGACGACGCTGTCTGAACTTCCCGCCGCCCCGCCGCACCCGCGCCGCAAGCAGCCCATGTCGCTCGCGGGGCGATTGACCCTCACCTACGCCGTCTCGACCGGACTCCTGCTCCTCGTCGCGGCCGGGCTGATGTACTACCAGCTTGTCGCCAGTCTTCAGCATGAGAATCTCTCTTACCTGAACGAGGAGGTGCGCGAGGTGCGGGCCGATCTAGGCCAGCCCCTGGCGACGATCCCCGCCATCCGCCGCGAAGTGGATAATGACAGCCCCAGCGAGGGCGATGCTTTCCCCACCTATTTGCGAGTGCTCACGCCCGATGGGAACACGGTCGCCCAGACGCCCCAGATGGATCAGATGCTCCCCGCCAGCGTATTCCAAAGCGTCCGGGCCGATGACGTTTCGGAAAGTCCCTCCACCATCGCCCGCGCCAGAGCCGGCCCGCGCCAGCGATTTCAAATTCTCTCCGCCGCCGTCGCGGGATCGGGCGAAAGCCACTTTATCCTGCAAATCGGCCTCGATCTCACCGAGGAGGATAAACTCCTTTCGCAATACAGATTGCGCATCTGGGCGATCCTGGTTCCCGCCCTCATCGGTGCGGTCCTGGCCGGTTACGCGCTGGCCCACAGCGGCTTGCGCCCCCTGCGACAGGTCGTCCGCACCATCCGCCGCGTGCAATCCACGACGCTCGATCAGCGCATCGACCCCGGCGGTTTTCCCGGCGAACTATCCAAACTCGCCGGGTCGTTTAATGACATGCTTCAACGCATCGAGGATTCATTCGGCCGACTCTCGCGGTTTTCCGCCGACATCGCCCACGAGCTGCGCACGCCGCTGGGATGTATCCGCGGGGAACTCGAAGTCGCCTTGAAAAAACCACGCTCGCCGCAGGAATACCGCGAAGTTCTCGGCTCATGTCTCGAGGAATCCCTGCGCCTCAGCCACCTGATCGACAGGCTCCTTTTTTTGGCCCGCGCCGAGCGCGAGGAGGCCATGCTGAAACTGGAACAGGTAAATCTCGGCCGCGAATTGCAAAACGTGCGTGACTTTTACGAAGCCGGCGCCGCCGACCGGGGAATCAGCCTCGCCGTCGAATCCGAGAACGGCGTCGAGGCTCGCCTGGACCGTACATTGCTGCAAAGCGCCCTGGGAAATCTGCTGGAAAACGCGATCACTCACACCCCCCGCGGCGGGCACGTGACACTATCCGCCGCGCGCGACAACGGCGACGTTCGCCTCGAAGTCGCCGACACCGGCTGCGGCATTCCCGCCGATCACCTGCCGTTTGTGTTGGATCGCTTTTATCGTCTCGACAGCGCCCGCGGCCGCGAGGGCGGCCACGCCGGCCTGGGTCTGGCGATCGTCAAAAGCATCGCCACCCTGCACGGCGGAAATGTGCAGATCAGCAGCGAAGTCGGCCAAGGCACGCGCGTCACCCTGACGCTCCCCGCCCCGATGGAAATCGCCGTGTAGTCGCGCTACTCCAGCGTATTCCCGCCATTCACCGATAACTTCTGCCCGGTAATAAATGCCGCCCCGTCCGAAGCCAGAAACGCCACCGCTTTGGCGACCTCCAACGGGGTCCCCAACCGCTTGAGCGGCACCGCCGCCGCGTAGTGGTCTTTGTCGCTTTGCGGCACATCCACATGCCGCTCGGTTGGTACCCAGCCCGGCGCGACGAGATTCACCGTGATTCCCCAGGGGGCGAGTTCCTTCGCCCACGACCGCGTCAATCCAAGCTGCGCCGCCTTGGCCGCGACATACGCCGAAAATCGCGGCAGGCCCGTCTCAAAAACTTCCGACCCGATCTGAATGATCCGCCCCGCGCGGCGCTGTTTCATCGGCTCGACGACCGCTTGCGTGAGAAGCAGCGGGCTTTTGACGAAGAACTCGAGCTGATCGAGACAGTTCTGCCAGTTCATTTCCTCAACCGATAAAAACGGCTGCGGCCCGGTGGCATTGATGACGAGAATATCAATCGGCCCAAGTTTCCCCGCCACGGATTCGACCATCCGCCGCACTTGCACAGGGTCGCGCACATCCGCCGCAAACGCTTCGGCGCGCGAACCGCCCGCTTTCATCTGCTCCACCACCGCCGCCGCCTTGCCGGGACTACCGAAATAATTCACCGCGACGGCGGCGCCATCCAAGGCAAGTTCCCGCGCGATCGCCGCCCCCAGCCCGCGAGAAGCGCCGGTCACCAGGGCAACGCGATTGGAGAGGGGTTTGTTCATGGGTGTTTGTTCATGAGTGTTTGTTCATGGGTGTTCGCCCGCCATTCTCGGAGTTCGACCACGCAAATCTTCCGATGTCAAACCAAATCGAAGAAGCTGTCCTTACCGAGATGCGGCACGTATCGCTCCAGGAGTTCAGGAAGCAACTTTCCGCCGGTGAGGTGATGCCAGTTGTCGATTCTGCCCCTGAAGCACCACCGTTCAGCCGTAAAGGTTCGCTCCGCCTTGTTGGTCAACACAAACCGCATCATCTTCTGGTATCTTGATCGGCTCATCATGTGGTCCCTCATCGAATGCGCTTGATCCACCGTCATAGGAGCTATCGCCCGCATAAGCTCAATACTGCGATCAGGTTCGGCATCTGGAAGGTAGATCACGATGCTCGCGGGTTCGGTATCGACGATGAAATACTCCAATTGGGTGAACCTGCGAATAGCGGCTATCGCGGATTGTGTCTCCGCCGGCAGGATTTGCGTGGGCTTTGTCTTCCTGACAAGGACTTGTGCGTCATCAGGCATTTCGTAGATTTCGTAGCCATCTGGCAAACGATCCACGGGTTCGCCCGTCGGCTTGCGGGCTGCCGAATATGCAGTCTTCCCGCCGCGCAATTTCGCTTGAATAAAATAGACCTCCCCACGACGGTTTCTGTGAGTCAGAGCCATGCCAACAAACCTAAAACTCTCCCAGATGGACTTTGGCCGCATTCATAGGTCTGATCTTATCGCCAAAGCCCTGGAAGACCACCTGTTTTGGCCATTGCGGCACCGCCGGATAAAGTCGTCGCCAGCATTCTGCAACAACGGTGATTTAGGCGCAGGAATTCGAGATCGAATCTATGCCCCAAGAACTCGTCATTCCCATCGTCGCAAGATATGACTCAGAGACGATCCTACATGCCATCGACATGGCGGCGATCGAAATCGGGCTATCGGTCACTCTCCGCGCCGAACTCAAATCCTTCCCCGGCAGCACCCACTGGCACGTCAAGCAAGGCCGCCAGCCCGGCACCCTCGAAATCACCTGGTGGCCCAAGGAGAGGAAGATGTGGATCAAGGTTCAGGCCGGCCGGACCGCCCCTTGGATTGACGAAATCGCGCCCCGCTTAAAACGCAAAATCGAGTCTCACCTTCGCCGCGCCGACCGCCAAAAGAATTGGACAGAGAAGGAACTCCTCTAAGGTGTCACTCCCGCAAAATGCGGTCAGGATTTACAAAATGATAGCCGCTTCAGCAAGTCAGAATCAGACGTGTGTGCCGGCTTTGAGTTCGAAGACCATTTGCCAGAGCCGGTCGCTCTCGCCGCGCTCGATCACTTCGAGTTATGCAGGAAATAGGTTGAGGTTCTTGAATGTCCGCTTGACGGCAGTGGGAACGATGATGCCTTGAAAACCCACTTCGAAAGCGGCTCTGCCGAGGCTTCGGGTCCCGGCCTCGCGGCCAGCGGCGTTCTCGCTCCGCCAATCGCATGGATTCATGGTTGTCATCGTCACAGCCAAGGCACGGCGCACAAGCGCGTCTGTGAAGTCCAGGACCATATCCATTTGAACTTCGACGGCCACGAGCGTGAGTGGAAGTCTGGCGGCGGGGTCGAAACCGAAAACACCAGGCAATCCCAATGATTCCGCGATGGCGCCTTCAACGGTCCCGGCCAGGTAGACTATCGCGAAGGTCTTGGGGCCGTTCCATCTTCCACCCGCCTTTTGACTTCCCTCTCCGGTAAGGAGATCCCGTGCATTGGCGTATGTGGGGTCACAGGCGCGGTACAAAATGCCCCGAAATGGGATAGCGTGGGTCAAAACGCGTTGAAGCGCGGTAACATGGATTTTGTGGTTGGGATGAGCGTACATATACAGTTTTCCACCAACGTTGCTCACGAGTCGAGGAAAACCGAAACGTACCCCATGAGCTATCCAAGCTCAACGATCATGCATTGAAAAATGGACTGCGCGATGGAAAAACACGCGGATATAACTCATTTCTCTTCCACGGAAGCGAAGATCGCTCTCTTCCGCTCATTGTTTCGCGGTCGCGATGACGTCTATCCCCGGCGGTTTGAAAGCCGCAAGACTGGTATATACGGTTATTCACCCGTTTGCGCCAACGAGTGGGTTCGTGGCATCTGCGAAAAGCCGAGAATCAAGTGCGCCGAATGTCAGCATCGAAAGTTCCTGCCGATCACGGACGACGTGATTCGCCAACATCTCTCTGGTCAGGATGATAATGGAAGAGATTTCATCATGGGCGTCTACCCGATGCTTCTGGATGAAACCTGCTTTTTCTTGGCCGCGGACTTTGACAAGGCAGCCTGGCGCGAGGACTCGAAGGCATTTCTGGAAACGTGTCGGCGATTGAATTTGCCCGCCGCTTTGGAGCGATCGCGTTCAGGCAATGGTGGACACATCTGGTTGTTCTTCCGCGAACCCATTCCAGCTATCCTGGCGCGCAAGTTGGGGGCGCATCTACTGACGGAAACAATGGAGCGCCGGCCGGACATTGGATTGGACTCCTACGATCGGTTCTTTCCAAATCAAGACACGCTGCCACAGGGCGGCTTCAGCAATCTGATCGCATTGCCGCTCCAGAAACGACCGAGGGAATCAGGCAACAGCGTTTTCCTTGACGACAATTATGTTCCGTTTCCAGACCAGTGGGCATTCCTGTCAACCATTCGCGCGATCGGTCGTCGCGATGTAGAAGGTGTTGTTCGAAGCGCAGAAGCCAAAGGGCATGTTGTTGGCGTTCAGTTCGCGCCGGACGAAGAAGATGATGTTTCGCCATGGACCGCGCCTCCATCTCGCCGCCGAGCGAACGGCGAGATCACAGGCCCATTACCCACAAAACTGGAACTCGTTCTCGGCAATCAGATCTATATTGCCAAGGAAGAGCTATCTCCTTCGCTTCGCAACAAGCTCATCAGACTGGCCGCATTCCAAAACCCGGAGTTCTACAAGGCGCAAGCCATGCGGCTCCCCACGTACGAGAAGCCTCGAATCGTCGCCTGCGCCGAGGATCATCCGAAGCACATTGGATTGCCGCGCGGTTGCCTGGATGATTTACGGCAACTTTTGTCCGACTTGAAAATCAAGTCCAGCATTCGGGACGAGCGAAATGCAGGTCAATCGTTTGAGCCGACGTTTCAAGGTGAGTTGCGGCCTGGACAGCAAGTCGCCGCGGAGGCGATGCTCGCCCATGACACCGGAGTACTGTCTGCAACGACCGCCTTCGGCAAAACAGTGGTCGCAGCTTGGCTGATCGCCAAACGTGGCGTCAACGCGTTGATACTGGTGCATCGTCGGCAATTGCAGGAACAATGGATCGACCGGCTATCCACGTTCCTTGGATTGCCGGCGCGCTCCATCGGCCGAATCGGCGGCGGGAGAAGAAAGCCGACGGGCCTTTTGGACGTGGCGGTCATCCAGAGCTTGGTACGCAAAGGCGTGGTGGATGATCTGGTTGGGAACTATGGACATCTAATTGTAGATGAGTGCCACCATCTGTCCGCTCACAGTTTCGAGCTGGTGGCCAGACAGGCCAAGGCAAAGTTCGTCACCGGATTGTCTGCGACGGTAACGCGCAAAGATGGTCACCACCCGATCGTCTTCATGCAGTGCGGCCCTGTGCGTCATCGCGTCAATGCCAAGGAGCAGGCGGCCGCGCGTCCGTTTGAACACATCGTGATTGTGCGCCCGACCGACTTTCGGCCGTTGCGCGAGGCCAATCCTGACGTGAGAATGCAGTTCCAAGAACTCTATGGTGAATTGATCGCCGACGAAAATCGGAATCAGCTCATTTGCCGCGAGGTTATCCAGGCTGTTCGAGAAGGGCGTTCTCCGATTGTATTGACCGAGAGGAATGATCATCTTGATTCATTGGCCAGTCGATTGATGCCGGAAGTAAAACATCTGACTGTGCTCAGAGGCCGGATGAGCCGAAAGGAACTGGAGGCGGCCAGCGAGCGGATGGCCGCGATCCCAAAAAATGAGGATCGCGTGTTGCTGGCGACTGGCCGCTACGTCGGCGAGGGCTTCGACGACGCCCGATTAGATACGCTGTTCTTGACGTTGCCCGTTTCGTGGCACGGAACGATTGCGCAATATGTCGGCAGGCTGCATCGCCTTTTTGATGGAAAACGCGAAGTACGCGTCTACGACTACGCCGATCTCAATGTGCCGATGCTTTCCCGAATGTTCGACCGCCGTTGCAATGGTTACGAAGCCGTCGGCTATACCATTCAGCTTCCCGGCAGCGCTGTTCCGGGTTGGCCCGCGGAAGTCCCGCTGCCGGTCGATCCTGAATGGAAAAGCCAATACGCCGCCAGCGTACGACGTCTGGTGCGCGACGGCGTTGACGCGCCGCTGGCAAATCTGTTCGTCCACGTCGCCAAAACACCTGAACCGGATGCGGAAGGGGTAGATCGGGCGCGAAGCGCGACCGAGGCATTTCTCTTTCGCCGGTTGGAAACGCTGCCCGGTACAGCAGGCCGATTTCGTCTCAACGCTGAATTACCGATTCCGTTCGATGGTTGGGGGAAAATGGAAATCGATCTGCTATGTGCTCCGGCGCGCCTGGCAATTGAACTGGATGGCGGCCAGCATCTCAACAATGTCGATGCCTACCGACGCGATCGCCGCAAAGACATTTTGCTGCAGGAAAATGGATACACTGTCTTACGCTTTCTGGCTGAAGACGTCGGAAAACGCCTCGACGAAGTCCTCGACGTGATTCTGCGAGCATTGGCGCATCGACAAGCGCGGCACACGTCGACTACTCATCCCCTAACAGTACTCAAGTAGAACCGAACATGATTCAGCTTTCTCAATCAGCCGGGCTCCAGCCTCTCAGGAATTTGACCGACCTCCGGGTTTTCACCCTGTGTCCCTTGAATGGACATATCGAATTCCTGACGATTTGTGAAGTCGAACAAGTGACCTCGTCCCAACTTGGGACGCGACTCCGTTCACCTTAAGCACCACGCCAAGGCGGCTTACGAAGCCACCCGCCCGATGAAATCAATATAAGGTTGTATTAGGTAGACGGTTATGGTCGCCAATCATCGCGCGACTGTGCTACGGATTCAGTTATGAGAGAAGCGACACAAGTCGTCAGATATGTCTCCTCAATCCCCAATTTTCGCCCGCAAAACGGTAATTACCGTTTTGACGTTTTACCTCGACTCGACCGACCAATCGCGCAAGCCATTTTGCTCGCACGATTTACTTAATGGGCCCGACAAGATTCGAACTTGTGACCTCGTCCTTATCAGGGACGCGCTCTAACCAACTGAGCTACGAGCCCAAAAATGCAGCGTAGAACGGTTATTCTAGATGTGACCGCGCGACTGTCAACCGTTCGCGCTCCTTCTGCGCGATCAAACCCGGTCGCCGCTGCCGGCGCGTTGAGTCCCGACCGGCGATCCCTATAATTCGCCCTTCCCGTGGCCCTGATTGTGCAAAAGTTCGGCGGAACCAGCGTGGCTGACGCCGCGCGCATCCATCACGCGGCGGCGCGTGCCGTCGCGGCCAAGCGGCTGGGCAACCATGTCGTCGTTGTCGTCAGCGCCATGGGCGACACCACCGACGATCTCATCAAACTCGCCCGCGAGGTCTGCCAGTTCAAGGACGCCGGCATCGAGCCGCCCAAGCGGGAAATGGATCAGCTTCTGGCCACGGGCGAGCAGGTCACCATCGCCCTCATGGCCATGGCCATGCACGCCCAGGGACAGGAGGCGATCAGTTTCACCGGCGGCCAGATCGGTCTGGTAACCGATCACGCTTTCACCAAGGCCCGCATCCAGAGCATCAACAAACAGCGCATCTTCGATCAGCTTGAGGCCGGCAAGATCGTCATTATCGCCGGTTTCCAGGGCGTGACGCCCGAAGGCGATTACACGACCCTGGGCCGCGGCGGGTCCAACGCGACGCTGGTCGCGCTGGGGGCCGTGCTGGAAGCCCAAGTCTGCGAGAATTTCACCGACGTGGACGGCATTTACACCGCCGACCCGCGGCTGGTGCCGTCGGCGCGGAAAATCGAGCGGATCAGTTACGATGAGATGCTCGAACTGGCCGGCCTGGGGGCCAGCGTGTTGCAGACCCGCGCGGTGGAGTTCGCAAAAAAATACAACGTGCCCATCCACGTGCGCAACAGCCAGAACGAAAACACCGGCACCTGGATCGTCGCGGAGACGCCCAACATGGAACACATCGTCGTATCGGGAGCGGCCTTAAAGAAAAACCTCATCCGCGTCACCCTCAAGGACGTGCCCGACCGTCCCGGCGCCGCGGCGAGGATTTTCTCGGATATCGCCGCCGCGAACATCGTCGTCGACGACATCATCCAGAACATCGACGACGACAACACCGCCAACGTGAGCTTCACCGTCGAGGACGGCGATCTCCACGACATCAAGCCGGTCGTGGAAAAGCTGATCACGGAACTCGGCGGCCGCGCCCGCGCAATCTTCCACACCGACCTGGCCAAAGTCTCCGTCGTCGGAGTCGGCATGCGCACCCACACCGGCGTGGCCCGCCGCATGTTCCAGGCCCTGGCCGACGCGAAGATCAATATCCAGAACATCACCACCAGCGAGATCAAGATCAGTTGCATCATCGCCAAGTCCGAGGGGGCCAAGGCGCTGCAGTTGGTGCATGATGCGTTTGAGCTGGGGAAGACGTGAGGGGAATGACAGGGTGACAAGGTGAGGGGGTGACAAGGTGATGAAGGCAGGGCGGGCATATCGCGTAATTGTGGCGACCGCGCTATCTTACCCCTCGCTCAATATTTCCGGGGGAGGGCTGGGGAGGGGGCACTTCCGGCAGCGGCTTGGTATTTCGATGCTCAGCAACCGGGAGCCACGCGCGGCTATATAATCCTATCTCACCCGGGCGTACGCCGCGAGCAGGTCCGTGACCAGGATGCCGTTGATCTTCATGCCCGTTAGATTGGCGTCAGTGATCTCGACCCCGGAGAGATTCACGTCGTCGAATCGAGCATCGCTCAGATTGGCGTCATTAAATACGGCTCCGGCCAAATTGACGTCGTCGAAACTCGCATTCGCAAGGCAAACGTCGTGAAAGGTCGAGCCTGTCAGCGCCACGCTGTTGGCCGCGTGTTTGCCGCTCGCGATTGTTGATGGCATATTTGCTCCAGATGTTGATTCATATGACACTCACAGATAACTAAAGGTGTGAACGTGGCGTTTTTCCGGCAATCCTCGCAGACATCATTGCCTGCCACGGTCATGGGACCATATAGCGATTAAAAAGGTGCCCCAGATAAATCCGACAGATGCAAGTGCAAACACAAGATGGAGCAAGGTTACCAGCCAAAATCCCAAAGGATCGGACGCTCGTTTGAACTTCATGCCTCTATTTAGAGTGCGACCACTCCATATCTCTACTCCCGGAATTCCTACCGCGACAATCGTCATGAAAGATATGACAACATACGCCAAACGGCGGGAACCACCTTCGGAATCGTTAATGCGGCCCAGGATTAACGTCGCGAAGCGCATCATTTTTTGGGCCACCTTCGTCCGTTGCAAGCAGGTGTAATTCCGCACAATGAACACGTTGCGAGAAGTAAGTTGCCAGCCAGAGACATCCTTATGAGACGGCCTCGGACACGTTCTTATCGGTCAAATAGCCCTGAGCTTTAGCAAATGGTAATGTCTTCGCTCGCAAGGTCCGGAACCGCCGAACCGCCAAATAACGTCGAAGCGAGTCGCGCACCACGTCGCTCATCGTTCGCCGCTGCTCACGGCTGACTCTTTGCAACTCGCGGCGAAGCGAATCGGAGATTCGTATCGTCAGTCTTCTCATCTCGCCCACCATTGTAACGCGCCTAGCTCTCGCCAAAAGCCAAAAAAATCACCCTCCCCCGCATTCCGGGAAAGGGTGACAGTTTCCAGCCTTCTATCGCGTTCTCGCAATCCGCTCTCAGGCCGTCTTCGCCGGGGGCAGCGGGCGCATCATCTGCTGATTGGCCACCGATGCCGGATGCGGAATCGACGGTGCATCCGCTCGCGGATGGGCCTGGTCGTAGACCTGCTTCATCCGATTCGTCGTCAGGTGCGTGTAAATCTGCGTCGTGCTCAGGCTCTGGTGACCCAGCAGTTCCTGAACGCTGCGCAGGTCGGCGCCGTTGTTCAGCAGATGCGTGGCAAAGCTGTGCCGCAATGTGTGGGGGCTGATCCCCGGATCAAGACCGGCCGCCTGGAGATATTTGTCCAGTTTGCGCCGCACTGAGCGCGTGCTCAGCGGCTGGCCGTGCTTGTTGAGGAAGACGCGCATCTGGTGGTCGCCCTGGCTGCGGATGTCATGCGACCGCATGTCGAAATACTTCCGCACGGCGTTGATCGCCTGGCTGCCGATGGGCGTGAGGCGCTGCTTGCGGCCCTTGCCGCGCACGCGGAGGACGCCTTCGGTCAGGTCAACGTCTTCGGTGGTGAGGTCCACCAGTTCGCTCACGCGGATGCCGCTGGAGTAGAGAACTTCCAGCATGGCTTTGTCGCGGGCCGAGAGGAGGTCCGCGTCGCCGGGGGCATCGAGGAGCTTTTGCACCTGCTCCAGGTCCAGACACTTGGGCAGGCGCTTTTCCTGCTTGGGCGTGCGGATGGTGGAGAGGGGATTGACGCTGAGCATTCCGCGCCGCACCAAAAACTTATAGAACGACCGCAACGTCGCCAGCTTGCGCGCCGTGGTGCTCTTGGTGTAATTCTGGCCATACAGATAGGCCAGGAATTCGCGCACCGTCATCGGATCGCAGGCAAGCTGCCGGTCATCCTGTGACTGCTCCGCCGGGGCAAGCTGCCGCTCGTTGTTGGCTCCGCGGCCGATCTCGCCCATGAGGAACTGGCCGAACTGGATGAGGTCCGCGCCGTAGCTCTTGACGGTGTAATCGCTGAAATGCTTTTCCAGCCGCAGATAGTCGAGGAACTGCCGGACCAGCGGTGAAAACGGCTTGTTGGGCAAGCCGGGGATCGCGCTGGGGCCGGGAGTCGCCTCCGGGGCTTCCGAGGAAATCCTGAGCAGCGGTTCATTGGGGGCCAGGTCGGGAGCTGAACTAAACGCTTCCGCGCTAGCTGGTGACGCCGAGGTGAGAGAGATGGGGACGGTATTCATGGAGTTTCGCGACAGGCGAGAATCACAATCCAAAATCTTATTGCCAATCGGCCGGCGATGCCGCTTGGCCCGTCGCGGGACGATCCCCGTCCCACGGGTGACGCTATGCCCGAATCCTCCGTGACGTGCGTCGCAAACGAAGCGTAAGGCAAAGCCCGCATCGTGCAGGCAAAAACCTCCGCATGGCGAACTTCGCGGCTCAATCCCTTTTAGCCGCGCGAGAGGTAGCCTATAACTCTCACTCTGCTTGTTTCGGCAAAAGAGCTTGCAATTCTTTTGCCAAATGCTGGCCGAGCTGATGAGACAGCACCGCGGCGTCAAACCAATCGAAGCAAAGCTCGCGATTGTGCACCATGTCAATCATGGCATGGAGCACCTGCGCCTCCTGCCCCACTTCATAGCGGAAGCAGAAATGCTCGCGCCCTTTCATGAGGCTCAGCGTTCGCGTTGCCGGCTGTGTTGTTTCCATGACGTTGGGCGCCTTTGCCTTTAGTTTCCCGCGCGGCTTGGCTTTTCCGCCGCGCGTCTCAGGTTGCGCGCCGGCCTTGGCTTCTTTATCGGTCAAATCGCGTCGTGGCGTCACTTGGATTTCTCCGTATCGATGGGTTCGGGCGGAACGCCCAGAAGATCGGCGATTAATTGGTGGTAAACGTAGCCGCTGTACCGATCCATGCTCAAAAAATATTCGCGTTCGGCCATCGGGCCGTTGGGATCGGTGCGGCCTTCGGCGAAAATCTGAAGGGATTTGCGGGTCGATCCATCCGCCGCGTCGTACATTCCCACCGCTTGCTTAAGATCGGCCTTGCCCCCCTTTGGACGGCCCGAAGGGCTCAGGGCATCCGTCGCCACCGGGCGGACATAATCCGTCGGCTTGCGGAAAAGCGCCAGCGATGCCGCCATTTTGGGAGGCGTATACGGGTCGTACGCCGTCACCGTCGGCACGATGATGGCATCCACCTGTAAGATGTCGCACACCAGCGCCGCCTGCTCGAGTGAACTGATTCGCTCAATATTCAGCCCCTGGTAAACCTGCACCACCCGGTCTACGGGGACAACTGTAAGCCCATGCACCGACTGAAGCTGCTGATAAAGAAGATCGGCCTGAAGGATGGGGTCCACTTCAGAATGCCCGCTGAGATTAATGGCCGGCGCCACCGCCCAGACATCCGTCTGCAAGCCCGGCATTTCCAAGGCGTGTTCCTCGCCGTAGGGCTTGGGCGGCGGATCACCGCATCCCCCAAGCCACACCAGCGCCGCCGAAACCAGCGCGACGGTCAGGCTCATCCCAGCCAGCGAGATTCGTCGGCATCGCATCCCTAAGTTATCGGACGGTGGGCCCCTAATACTTGAGGAGAGCTTAACCTGGCCGTGATCTTTCGCCCCGGCTGCTATCGTTTCGGCGGGAACATGGACGGGAGACTGTCGATCGTCCAGTCGTCTCCAACCTTGCGGAAGGTGGCCGCAACGCTCTGGACGCTGTCGGTGTTGGTAAACTTGAAATCAATATACGTGTCCGCCGTGACCGTTCCCGAATCGGGATCCGCATAAAACGTCGCCAGACCGTTCCAATCGACTTCGTGAATGATCCCCAGGCCCTGCACATTAGCCTGAGTGTGGCGAAGCTCGTCCTGCAATACGCTCATCTTCTGCACGAATTCCTGCCGGCTCACGCGCGCTTTGAAGTGCTGGCTGAACAGGTCATAGGCCGCGTCGTATTGGGAAACGTTCAGGTCTTTTCCGAAAAGTTCAGTCACCTGTTTAATCGCCGCGCGGTCGTGGCTGCGGCCCCACGACTCCATCACATCCGCGGCGAGCACAAACGACGTGATCCCCACCGCCAGGAAAAGTCCCGCCACTGCCATTCCCTCGCCGGATTGCGTGCCGTTGCTGTTGGGGATCTGCACCAGGGCGACGATGGCGACAACGATTCCCGCCAGCGCGATCACCACAAACGGGGCTTCCATCAGGGCCAGGATGCTGGCGAACCCCAGCAGCAGCGCGAACACCGCCGGCACGCTGATGGCGACGTATTCCTCGGTCCCGACTCCGGCGGTGGGGCTCATCTTGGGAAGGTGGCGCAGGTGGTCGGTGCCGGCCGCGCTCACCGGAGGCGGCGGCGCTGATGTGGCTGAATCCTCTGGCTGGCGTTGAATCGAAGGCATTGGGCAAAGCGGTTCAAGTTCGCGGGCAGGGCCATCCGATCACTTATTATCTGAATCAGCACGCATTTCCGTCGCCTTGAATTGCCAAGGCATTGTTTGACGCCGCGTGCAAAACCAACGCTCTGACCGCCATCTGGAAGGTATGTCCCCCATGACCAAACGTCAACTCATCGACGACATTCGACGCTTTAATACGACAGTCCCCAGCCCGTTTCTTGCCCAATTCGACGAAGAGGCCCTGCGCCAATATCTGGAACATTTGGAGTTCGCCCGCAAGAAGCACCTGAGGTTGGAGGCCTCCTCGCGCCGCCAACCGCAACTGCGGCTGGTCTCCTGAAGTCGCGCCACGCATCCCACGCGACCGCCGCGGATTGGCTGATCACTCGCTGTGGTAGATGTTCCACGTGCTCAACGTGCCATTGGGGCGCAGCAGGAGCATGTGGTCGATGTCGTCGGAAATCTGATCGAAATCAGTTCCGAAATTGCGATTGATCTGGGCATAGCGCTCCTCCTGCGTGTAGGCGGGAGTCCCGCCGCACCCGGAGAGCACTGCCGCCCCCGCCACGAAAAGTAACAGCGACAACGTCTTCTTCATGGCCACGATTCCTTCGTTAGGTCCGCGTTAAACCAACCAATTCTAGCCTAACAACGCCGCCGGGAATTTCAAAGTCAAAAAAACCGGAAAATGCGGTTGAACCGCCAAGACGCCAAGACGCCAAGAAAACAAATCGAAAAACAAAGTCTCACCACCCGCTCGGCTGCGCCTCGCTAGAGGACACAGAGGACACAGAGGTAAATCAAACTTCAAATTGAATTTGATATTGATTTTCCTCTGTGTCCTCCGTGTCCTCTGTGGTGAGTCTCGCATTTTCTTGGCAGTATAAATTCTTTTCTCAGCTCGCTTTCCGCACCCGCTTGATTCCCGCCGCCAGCGCCAGGGCGTCGGCCTTGTCGGTCTTCTCCCATGAGAACGCCCCGTCGGTCGTCGCCGGCCGTCCAAAATGGCCGTGCCGGGCGGTTTGCTTGTAAATCGGCCGCAGCATGTCCAGGTGCTTGATGATCCCGCGGGGAGTCAGGGGGAAATTCTCGATGATCAATTGCGCGATCTGATCCTCCGGAATGACCGCCGTGTTTTCCGTGTTAACGGTCACGCTCACCGGCTTGGCCACGCCGATGGCATACGCCAACTGCACTTCGCAGCTTTGCGCAAGGCCGGCCGCCACGATGTTCTTGGCGATGTACCGCCCCATGTAGCAGGCCGAGCGATCGACTTTGCTGGGGTCCTTGCCGCTGAACGCGCCGCCACCATGGGCGCCGCGCCCGCCGTAGCTGTCCACAATAATCTTCCGCCCGGTCAGGCCCGTGTCTCCGTGTGGCCCGCCGACGACAAACTTGCCGGTCGGGTTGATGTGGAAAATGATCTCGTCATTCCAAAGATTCTTGGGGATTACCGGCTTGATGACCTGCTCGATGATCTGCCGCTTGGCCTTCTCAGAAATGGCGTCTTTCTTCTTGTCCAGCACCGATTCATCGTGCTGCGTCGAAACAACCACCGTGTGCACGCTCTTGGGCCGCTCGCCGACGTATTCAATCGTCACCTGGCTCTTGCCGTCGGGGCGAAGCCAGGGGAGCTTGTTCTCCATGCGCACCTTCGCGAGGCGCTCCACGATGCGGTGAGCCAAATGGATCGGCAGCGGCATCAGTTCCGGCGTTTCATCGGTCGCATAACCAAACATCAACCCCTGGTCGCCGGCCCCCTGCTCCTTGGTGTCGTCCTCGGCAGAATCCACGCCGCGCGCGATATCCGGGCTTTGGCTGTGGATCGCGGTCAACACGCCGCAGGAATAGCAATCGAAGCCGATTTCGGGATGGATATACCCAATCTCCTCGATCGTCTTGCGCGCCACCTGTGCCGCATCAACATAAGCCGTGGTGGTCACTTCCCCGGCCAGGATGACCTGCCCGGTAGTGACCAGCGTCTCGCAAGCCACGCGGGCCGTTGGGTCCTGGGCCAAAATCGCGTCAAGAACCGCATCGCTGATCTGGTCGGCCACCTTGTCGGGATGACCCATGGTGACAGATTCGCTGGTAAACAAGTGTGTATGACGGCGCATCTCAGGAGACACGATTCCTCCTTCGGGGTATAGGTAATTCCGCTTCCCTGAAAGCGAAGAGAGGTAATGTACAGGGTGGGGAATGGAAAAAAAAGCCTATCGCGGGGGCCGTTTTTGAAGAAAATTTGCTTCCGACCCATGAATGTCCTTTTTTTCGTCCCAGAGGTAGCAGGCATCAGGGGGATCGTGAAGGAACGCCGCCACCCACCCCACCACTCTCGTTCATGCAGTCGGGCTTACTCTGAATTTAATGGACCGGGCCCGGGCTAAGTCGCCGTCGGCCGCGCTGAGTGTATAGGCGCCCGACGGGTCCAGAAGCAGGTCGCTGAAAGTCGCTTCCCCGTCAGAGGCGGCCACCATGATTGCCCCACCAAGAATCGCCCCTGTGGGACTCGCTTTGATTGAAAGCGTCACTTGGGAATCATTTGTTGTGACAAGGTTCCCGAACTTGTCTTCCACTCCCACCACGACAGCAGGCGTAACCATCGCACCGGCGGCCACCCTGCTTGGCTGCTGAACAAACGCCAGCTTCGCCGCAGCGACGGGGCTGACGTTGAAGCTTGCCGAAGCCGCGGATTTCACCGAGGCATGGTTCGCTTCCAGCGTATAACTGCCGGCTTTGGTCAATGCGACGTTCGTAAATGTCGCCACACCGTCTTGTGCGACGGCCTTCAGTGTGCCACCAAGAACGCTGCCCGTCGGGCCGCTGGCGACGGCAAGCTTTACGACTTGGCCGCTGACGGGGTTGCCATCAGCGTCCGCGACAGAAACGGTGATGGCTGGCGTTATCACACGCCCGGCCTTTACATCGGTCGGCGGCTGAACAAAAGCCAGATCGGCCGCCGCGCCGGCGCTGACGGTAAACTTGACGGTTTGCGCGCTGAAATTGCCGTCAGTGATGAGGAACCTGTAGTCGCCGGCTTTATTCAAAGACAGCCGGGAGAACATGATCACGCCACTGTTGGCGGCAACCGTTGTTTTTCCGTTAATGGCCGCGCCGGTGGGGCCCTTTTAATCGTCAGTGTCGCGTTGGAATCATCAGAGGAAATGGTCGAGCCGCCGGGCGTCTCGACATTGGCGACCACGTTTATGTGCGCCCCGGCCGCCACGTCAACCGGTTGCTGGGTCACGACTAGTTGACCAATGCTGAAGGTGTCCGACGCGGCGGGAGTGTCGGTCCCGTCGGAGGCGCCCAGCGTGTAGCTACCGCCTTCATTGAACGAAAGACCGCTGAACGTGGCCACGCCATTGACAGCCGGCTCAATTACCGTGCCATTCAGCAGCGCACCCAGTTTGTTGCCCTGTGCGAACAAAGTGACTTGTGAATTGTCGGTGGACACGACATTGCCGCTCTGATCCTCGACGTCCACCGTGAAGGTCGGAATCGTCTGTCCCGTCACGGTCGAATTGGGGCCTCCGACGAACGCCAATTGTGGCGCGGCAACCGCCCCCGACGAGACGGGCGGCAAAATGGAAATGGAACTCGACGTTGCGGATAAGCCCTGGTTACTGGACATAAAGGAATAAGAACCGCTCGCATTGATCGATAGATTGTTGAACGTGGCTACGCCGTTCACGGCCTGCTGCGTGGCGGCGCCCTCGAGCAGGGCGCCGGCTGAGCCGCCCTGGAGCGACAGGGTCACATACGAATCATCAGTGGTTACGATCGCGCCGTTCTGCGCTTCGATATCCACCGTGAATGGCCCAATTGTCTGCCCCGCGACCGCGGCAGTCGGCATTTTCCCGAAAGCCAACTGGGACGCGGTGGGCGAAGT
>JBEKYH010000034.1:0-18698 GCA_049511115.1 Tepidisphaeraceae bacterium
GATGCCACGCTGGCTTCGCTTTGTCGCGCTTTGAATGCGGCGGATCAAAAGGGCGTGGATTCGTGCCTGCTGCCGAAATTGAATCGGCCGGAAACATTGATGGAAGCGTCGGAGGATAAAGGGCTGGCGCAGCGCCGACTGATTTTGGCGGCTGAAAAGACATTTGGGCCGGACGGCGGGACGCTGTTTGAAGGGGATCTTCCGCTGGCGACGGTGCTGCAGGCGCTGATCGCGTTTCGCCGGCTGCAGGGGGAGACGGCGGATATCACCGGCAACACGGCGACGATAACGACGGAAATTCCGCCGGCGATCATCCAATCCGTGCCGCTGGAAATGCAGCAGCTTCTGTTGTCATGGTCGGGCAAGCCGATTTATTTCGAGCTGCATGACGGGGCGTGGCTGATCGACATGGACCGATCGATTCGGTTCGTGATTAAAGTGCAAAAGCGAAACGACGGCCCGCTCGTCAGGCTCAGCGACGACGTGGGCATTGCCTTTCTGGAGGAGCAAGCGGCGGCGTACGATGCAGTTACACAACAGGTTGAGCGAGGTCAGTTGGCGGGTTTAGGCAGCGTGAGACAGGCACTGCGGGCGGCGCAGGATCAGATGGACGCGAGGTACGGATTTGTGGGGATCCAGAACTATTCGGCGCCGGCCATCGCCAGCAGACCGTAAAAGGCGCAAACGGCATTCCCGCGGGGGGCGTATCCGATTATGCTGGGTAATGGAGAACGCCCATGCCCATCGCAACCGAGCAATCGCCTCACCCCCCTGCCAAAGCCGACGGACCGCTGCCGCATAAGGCGGTGAGGCAATGGGTGTCCAAGTGCGTGGCGCTGTGCCAGCCGGAGCATGTGCACTGGTGCGATGGGAGCAAACGGGAAAAAGAAACGCTGCTGGCCGAGGGAGTGGCGGCCGGGGTGTTCATTACGCTTAATCAGGAAAAATTGCCGGGGTGCTATCTGCATCGGAGCAATCCGAATGACGTGGCGCGAACGGAGCAGTGCACGTTCATCTGCACGCCGAGTCAGGACATGGCGGGGCCGACCAACAACTGGATGGAAACGCGCCAGGCGTATGCGAAGCTCAAGCCGCTGTTCGCGGGGTGCATGAAGGGGAAGACGATGTACGTCATCCCGTTTGTCATGGGGCCGATCGGCTCGCCGCTGGCCAAGGTGGGAGTGCAGTTGACGGATTCGGTGTATGTGGCGGTGAGCATGGGGATCATGACGCGCATGGGGAACGTGGCGTGGAAGCAACTGGCGGCGCGCGATGACGGGACGCATGAGCCGGAGTTCACGCGCGGATTGCACGCGGTGGCGGATTGCGATCCGAACCGGCGGTATATCTGCCATTTTCCGCTGGATAACACGATCTGGAGTTTCGGCAGCGGGTACGGGGGGAACGCGCTGTTGGGCAAGAAGTGCCTGGCGCTGCGGATCGCCAGTTTTCTAGGGCGGACGCAGGAGTGGATGGCGGAGCACATGCTGCTGTCGGCGGTGACGTCGCCGACGGGAGAGAAGACGTATTTTTCGGCGGCGTTTCCAAGCGCTTGCGGGAAGACGAATTTCGCCATGCTGATCCCGCCGGAGAAATACCGGCGCCAGGGGTGGAAGATCACGACGGTCGGGGACGACATTGTGTGGATGTGGGTGGACGGGAAGGACGGGCGGCTGCGGGCGATCAATCCGGAGTACGGTTACTTCGGCGTGCTGCCGGGGACCAATGAGCAGACGAATCCGAACGCGATGAAGATCATGGCGCGGGATACGATCTATACCAACGTGGGATTGCTGGCCGACGGGGATGTGTGGTGGGAAGGGAAGACGCCGCAGCCGCCGGCGGAGTGCATTGACTGGACGGGACAGAAATGGACGCCGGGGTGCGGGCGGAAGGCGGCGCATGCCAACAGCCGGTTCACTTCGCCGATGAGCAACAACCCGGCGCTGGATTCGGCGGCGGATGATCCGGCGGGCGTGCCGGTGAGCGCGATTATTTTCGGCGGGCGGCGCGGGACGATGATGCCGCTGGTGTTCCAGGCGTTCAACTGGATGCACGGGGTTTACGTGGGGGCGACGGTGGGATCGGAGACAACGGCGGCGGCGGGCGGGACGATGGGCGTGGTGCGGCGCGATCCGATGGCGATGCTGCCGTTCATTGGGTACAACATTCGTGATTATCTGGTGCACTGGTTCCGCATGCGAAAAAAGATGAGCGATTGCCCGCGCATCTTTCACGTCAACTGGTTCCGCAAGGACGCCGATGGCAAATTCCTCTGGCCGGGCTTTGGGGAAAACATGCGCGTGCTGAAATGGATCATCGACCGCGCGCATGGGCGGGCCTACGCGCGCGAAACGGTCCTGGGCTGGATGCCGCGGGCCAAGGATTTTGATCTGGAAGGCCTGGACATTTCGCCGGAGCGGTTTGAGCAGTTGCAGTCGATTGACCACGAGGAATTCAAGGCGGAACTGCTGGGGCAGGAGGAGTTGTTCCTCAAGCTGGCGGGGGATTTGCCGAAGGAGATGATATTTCAGCGGGAGTTGCTGATCAGCCGGCTTTAAGGCGCGGAACTATTCACCGCGAAGACGCGAAGAGCGCGAAGAAATTCAAAGACGGGATTCACCACAGAGGACGCAGAGGACACGGAGAAGACAAAAAGGCGAATCCATTCTTAGCGTTCCACAGTCAAGCCATTTTCGTCATGGCAAACCGTGCCCTGGCGTAACCGCCTATTTCATCAAATCCACCAGTGTGTCCTTCACGGCCGAGCCCCAGATGTCGTAGCCGATTTCCCGGGGGTGAAGGTTGTCGCCTAAGAAAGCGTTGGGCAGGAACGCGCCTTTGTCGTCGAGGAATTTGGAGCCGATGTCCATGTAGAAGACGTGCTGGTGATCGTCGAGCCGGGAGATGATCTTGTTGATCTGGGCGATCTTGGGGCGGCTGGGATCGTCAGGCAAGCCGCGCGGAAACACGGCCAGCAGGAGAATCTTCGCGTCGGGGAAATCCTTGCGATTCTCCAGAACGATTGCGCCGATGCCTTCGGCAATTTCCTCGGGGGTATTGGGCGTGTAGCCCCCGAGGTTATTGGTGCCGATCATCAGCATGATGGCTTTGGGCTGGAAGCCTTGGCCTTCGCCGTTCTTGAGTCCCCAGAGGACGCCTTGGGTGGTGTCGCCGGCGACGGCGAAGTTGGCTACTTTCATATCGCCGAAGTATTTCTGGTAGGCGTTGGGGCCGTTCCTGGTCCACCAGTCGGTGATGGAGTCGCCCTCGAACAGAAGATCGATCCCGCCGGCTTTGGCCCGCTCGACAAAGGCCGCGTGCCGTGGCGCCCGCACCGTGGTCTGCGTGAACGTGGCGGCGATGTTGGGGCGCGGTTGCGTGATCGTAAGCAGCCATTGATATTTTTGCAGGAGCGGCTTGGCATCGGATGTATCCGCGTCAACCAGCCGCGCTAATTCCGCGTTGATTTGCCTGAGTTCATCGGGGCTGGGGCGCGGAATTGCCACCTCCGGCGGCACCGGCGCGGGCGGCCCTACAGGAATTTGTGCAGGCCCGCGTCCGCCTCGGCCGGCGCGGGCGGCGGGCGCGGCCGGCGCGGCGCCTGGGGAGCCGCTGGGCTGTTGAGCGAAGGCCAATGGGCCGGTGGAAAGAGCGGCCAGTATGGCCAGGGTGATGAAGAATCGCCTCATGTGAGCCTCCGCGATTGAAAGAGAATGACGGTCCAGGCTACTTCTTCCACTTCTTAAAAAACTCCGCCGCGCGGCGGTTGGCTTCTTCGTGGGAGACGTTTTCCTTGTGAGTGGAGATGGCCCAGTGCTGGCCGAAGGGGTCGATGATTTTGCCGTAGCGGTCGCCCCAGAACATGTCGGCGACGGGCATGGCGGGCTTGGCGCCGGCGGCGACGGCTTTGGCGAAAGTCGCATCAACGTCGGGGACATTTATCGTCAGCGTGATGCTCGGGCCGGCGCCGGCTTGGGAATCGCTCTGTGGGGCGCTCATGCCGGGCATGTATTCATTGAGCAGGATGGGAAAGCCGCGCAGTTCGAGCTGGCAATGCATCACTTTGCCGTCGGGCATCAGCGAGCGCGTGACTTCGTTGAAACCGAGGACCGATTTGTAGAACTCAATCGCGGCCGCGGCGTTCTTGACGGTGAGATGCGGGATTACGGCGTACTCGTGAAGTTCCATGCCATTCCTCGCAATTGAAATAATCACATTTGATCAGGGTGCTGGATTCCCAGCAAATCCAGGCCGGTTGCCATTGTAATGGCGGTCAGTTGGCAAAGCGCTAAGCGGCCGCGATCGACGATGCCGTCCTTGATGACCTGGCAATTCTCGTAGAAGCCGCTGAATTTCACGGCCAGGTCATAAAGATAGGTGCAGAGCAGGTGGGGCTTCAGATCGCGCGCGACCATGTCGAGGCATTCGCCCAGGCGAAGGATGTGCTTCGCCAGGGCCAGTTCAAAGGGAGATTCGAGAGGAATCGCACTTGGCGAGGTCGCGGAACCCTCACCCCGGCCCTCTCCCTGAGTACATGGAGAGGGGGACAACTCTCGCGCCTTGCGGAAAATAGAGCGGATGCGGGCGTGGGCGTATTGAAGATAGGGGGCGGTGTTGCCGTCCAGGGCGAGCATCTTGTCGAAGCTGAAGACGTAATCGGCGACGCGATCCTTGGCGAGGTCGGAATACTTCACGGCGCCAATGCCGACGGCGTTGGCGATGGCGGTTTTATTTGACGCTTGGGGATTCTTCGCCTCGACCACGCGGAGGGCGCGATCGGTTGCCTCGGTCAGCAGGTTGTCGAGTTTCACGAGATCGCCGGAGCGGGTTTTAAACGGCTTGCCGTCTTCGCCGAGCATGGTGCCGAAGGGGGCATACTCCAGCGAGACATTTTCGGCCCAGCCGGCCTTTTTTGCCACGGCGAAAAGCTGTGCGAAGTGATGAACCTGGCGCGAATCGTGAACGTAAACGATCCGGTTCGCGTGCAGGTCGTTGGCGCGATAGCGAATGGCCGCAAGGTCAGTCGTCGAATACAGGAATGCGCCGTCGCCCTTTTGCACAATCATGGGTGGCTTTTCCCGACCGTCGATGAAGACGACCGTCGCGCCATCGCTGGTTTCAGCGAGACCTTTTTGTTTTAGCTCCGTGACGACCGCGGGAAGGTCGGCGTTGTAGGCGGATTCTCCGCGCTCGTCGGCGGGAGTTAGTTTAACGCCAAGGCGTTCATATAGAGCCTGGTAATGAGCCCGGCTCATGGCGCAGATGGACTTCCAGGCTCCAAGCGCCTGAGGTTGACCGCCTTGCAGGTGAACGACGGCCTGGCGCGCTGTCTCGGCGAAGCCTGGGTCGTCGTCGAACTTTTTCTTCGCCGCCCGATACAACTCTTCCAATTCCGGCAGCTTCGCGTCCGCGCCGGCCGGCCGATTTTGTCTCTCGATAAACGCAATCAGCATCCCAAACTGCGTGCCCCAGTCGCCGACGTGATTCTGGCGGATAACGGTGTGTCCCTGGAATTCCAACACTCGGCTGATCGCGTCGCCGATAATGGTGCTGCGGAGGTGGCCGACGTGCATCTCCTTGGCCACATTGGGGCCGGAGTAATCGACGACGACGCGCTGCGGTTTTGGGGCCGCATCGATGCCTAAATGGCGGTTGGACTCGATTCGCTGCAACTCCTGGGCAAGCCACGCATGAGAGAGTGTGACGTTGATGAATCCCGGCCCGGCGATCGTGAGGGCCTGTGCGATATCCCCCAGGGCAACTTTGGCTTTGATCTGTTCTGCGATTTCCCGTGGTTTTTGGCCGAGTTTCTTGGCCAAGGGCATGGCGGCGTTGGATTGATAATCGCCGAATTGCGGATTCTGGCTCGGTCCGATAAGTGGGTCGGCTTCGATGCCGAAGGCCGCGTGGATGGCGGCGGCGAAGCGTTCGGTGAGTTGGGCGATTATTGTCGGCATAGATTTCCGGCTCGGCGTCATTTTTTTGGCAACCGCGCGGCGGGTCATTATGTATGATCCAGTGCGCGAGCCAGTTGCAAGAGATTTAACCGCCAAGACGCCAAGACGCCAAGGAGAGGCGCCAAGAAATCCAATGTCGCGGCGGTGATTGCCGAATAATCGACATTGTGGGCGCAAGTCCGATAAGTTGACCGGTTTGAATTACAAAGCTAAGGTTTATAATGGGCCGGTGCGCGGGTAGCGGAAGTTTTTTTGCCTCCGTAAATTACGGGGGAATAAGGTGATTTTCATGTCGAAAATGTCGCGGCGAATGGGACTGGCGGTGGCGGTGGTCGGCGCGGGTCTGGTGGGCGCCGGGATTTATGGCCCGCGGCCGTTGGCCGGAGCGGAAAACACGCCGCCGGTCGCGGTGGCGCAGATTGAAAGCCAGGCGGTAGACGACATTCATCAGGGGCATTTCGACCAGCTTAGCGATCTGCTCGGTCAGGCCGCCGCGAAGGCAAACGATCCGGCCATCACGGAAATGGCCCGTTGGGCGACGGATTTTGACGGCGAAGAGAAGACCCTGGGCGCGCAGCGGCAGACGCAGTTCGAGAAACACGTCGCCGAAGTCCACACGCTTCTTGATCACAACATGCGCGATTACGCCATCGACGCGCTCGATGCCGCGTACGTGCGCGCTCCTGACAAGGATGCCTTCCGCAAGGAAAAATGGGTCGATGATCTCATCACCGCCGCGGGCAACGACGCCAAAACCGCGGAAGATGCCCAGCAATGGCTCACCGCCATGCGGATATATGCCGATCTGACCAGCCTCGATCCTTACGAGCCGAAGTGGAAGCACATGCTCAAGGACGCGACGTTGCGCATCCGCCTTCTGGTGATGTACACGCCGGATCAGTTCAAGGCGATCCAGCAGGCCGAGGCGGATCATCGCAAGGCGGCCGACGCGCTGCTGAATCCGACCACGCAGCCGACGACCGAGCCGGTGGCGGATGACGATAACGCCAATTTCAAACTCGACTGGCACGACGCGGTCCGCGGGGTCACGTTTGACATGCTGCTGGATTCACTGGTTATCGCCGAACACGACTATTACCGCGAGGCCCCGATACAGAACCTCATGAACGGGGGCATCGAGTCGCTGCGCACGCTGGTGACCACGCCGGGCCTGGAAAATGCCTTCCCGGGCCTCGGCGACGCGCAAAAAACCAAGGATTTCCTGTGGGATCTGGATCAGGCGTCGGCGAAGGTGAAGCAGATCACGCCGGACAACGAAGACAACACGGTCCACGATTGCCTGGTGAAACTGCTGCAGGACGATCAATCGACGGTCAATCTGCCGGAGGCGGTGTTTATCACCGAATTTGCCGACGGGTCGCTGGACACGCTGGATCCGTTCAGCAGCATGATCTGGCCGTTTGATCTGGATGATTTCAAGCAGCAGACCCAGGGCGAATTCAGCGGCGTCGGCATTGAAATCGAAAATGACCCGGCCGGCGGCGTGCGCGTCGTCAGCCCGCTCGAGGACAGCCCCGCGTATCGCGCCGGCATCAAGGCGGGTGACATGATCATCCGCATTGACGGCAAGAATGCCCGCGGCATCACCACCAAGGAAGCGGTCAAGACCATCACCGGCCCGCCGCATACCAATGTCGAGTTGAGCGTTCGCAGCCTCAACGGGATTGAACATACCTTCACCATTGAGCGGCAGACGATCAACGCCGTCAGCGTGAAAGGCTATCAGCACCTTCCCGGCGGCGGATGGAATTATATCGTTGATCCCCAAAACAAGATCGCCTACATCCGCCTCACCAATTTCACCGCCAAGAGCGCTGCGGAAATGACCGAGGCCATGGATGACATCAAGCGCCAGGGAGCTCGCGCATTGATCTTTGACCTCCGCGCCAATCCGGGCGGACTCCTCAAGGCGGCCGTCGATATCGCCAGCAAATTCATCGCGGACGGCGTGGTGGTCAGCACCCATCCCGATCGGCCCACGGAGAATCCGCCGACGGAAAATGACGCCGAACCGGATAAGCAGGTCACGGATATGCCGCTGGCGATCCTGGTGAATCAGTACAGCGCCAGCGCTTCGGAGATCGTCTCGGGCGCCCTCAAGGATCATCACCGGGCCATCATCGTGGGCGAGCGCACGTTCGGTAAGGGGAGCGTGCAGATGCTCTTCTCATTGGCCGCCCAGACGGCTTTCTTGAAGCTGACCACCAGCCACTATTACCTGCCCAGTGGGCGCTGCCTGCACCGCGAGGAAAACAGCACCGACTGGGGCGTGGACCCCGATGTGAAAATCGAGATGACGCCGGAGCAGATGGAAGCCCAGATGGAAGCCCGCAAAGACATGGAAGTTTTGCATGATGTCAACAGTCACGACGCCACGACGCAGCCGGATTTGCTGTCGGTTGATCCGCAGTTGTCGGGGGCGTTGTTGGTGTTGCGGCTGAAGTTGGCGGGGGTGCAGATTTAGACGTCCGTCTATCGCCGATTGATTTCCAGGCTTGCCAGCGCCGTCGACACATCGGGGCTGATTTCAAACACATTATCCAGGCCGGTAACCAACAGCGTGTTGAGGACATGCGCGCCGATATTGCACAGGATCAGGCGCCGGTCTGAGGAGAGGGCCAGCTTGCGGAGTTTCAGCAGGCGGGCGAGGTTGGAAGAGTTGATGCTGAAGACCGCCCCCATATCGAGCACGGCGCTGGGCCGCACGGGGCTGGACGCGACGACCGCGTCGAGTTCTTCCAGTTCATCGGTGAATTGCGGATCGTCGGCCAAATGCACCACAACGACGGAATCAGACCATTTATCCACCGACATAGCGTCGCTCCCATTTCCCGGACGGCAAAGATAAGCGTTACCGTAGCTTGCGAAGCGCGGATTGGCAACGCTTGGCCGAGTTTGACTTGGTGCGCTTTGAGGTGCGCAAAGAAGAGAATGAACGCAGAGGCGCGGAGGCGCAGAGGTAGGAAAGACGAGGAAATCCAATTCAAATTGCCACTTGTAAATCAGCTTTGCCTTTCTCCGCATTTTCTTCCTCAGCGCCTCCGTGCCTCTTCCGTTCATTCTCTTTGACTGAGTACCAAGCGATCTGAAGTGCGGGAATCGGCGCTGTGCTTTTACCGGCAGCGGATAAGCTGGGCGTCGGTGATGCCGAGTTCGCGGCGTTTGGGTTCAATGTCGCGGAGGAAGCGGAGGCCGTCGGTATAGTAGCCGGCGGTGGGGGAGACTAGGGGCAGGTGCGCCGCCCAGAAGGCGTTGAAGCGGCGCATGAGGGCTTCGCGGAGATATTTGCTGAGCATGGCCGCGACCGCGACGGGGAGGCATTTCTCTTCGGATTTCTCCCAGAAGAAAAGGCGCGCCATGTGGCCATTGCGGGTGAGGCGGTATTCGCTGTCGCCGTCGCTTTCGCGCGTCACTTCCAAAGCCCATTCCTCAAACATGAGCCGCAGGAGAGAGCCGTAATGCTCGCGGCCGCCCTGGCGATCGCAGACGATCGTGAGTGACTGGTTGCCGAAATTGCGGAGGAGGTAGTCCAGATGAATCGCCGAGATGGAGAATAGGGCGCTGGCTTTATTCCGCGTGGCTTGAAACATGGCATTGAGCTGGCGCTCGCAGACGACGCGCGCGGCCATGTGCACGCACGAAATTTGGTTCTTGCGCATCTCGACCGCCAGGGCGTTGGCGGGAATTCCGATGGAGATGGCATCCTGGGAGATGGGGAACGTTTCGTCGGCGCTTGCCTGGTACCAGGAATAGCCGGCCAGGTCGGACAGGGCGTGGCTGGCGGTTTGATCGACGAACGAGTCCAGATCAGCGCAGGGGCCATGAATTGAATGGGCGATGGCCAGAACGCTGCGTTCCAGTTCCTTTAGTCCGGCGGAAGGGGAGTAGACGACCTTGCTGTCGTTGACGTGGAGTTTTTGTCCCGCGGCGCTCCTCCGCTTGCTCAGCACGCGCCGCAGGGGCGTCCAGAGGCAGGGGAAGTCCTCGCCGGGTAAATCATTTATCCGCCACGCGGAGCAGCCAACTACCAGCGGGCCAAGGAGCGGACCATACCCCGCTTCGTCGATTCCGGCGAGAATCATGGGGGCGAATTATAGCGGCAGGGGCGATTTCCAGTGAATTAGGCAGTGCCCCGCGCCAGGCGTCATTCGGTAACTTTAGATTTGACAACTATATGTGAACGCTAAACTAATGCGGATTAGATTTTGTTAATAAAAGCGGGCCCGGTGCATAGTACCTGCGCAGCAAAGTGCCGAATGCCAAAACTTTCGCCGTGTGGAAGGGGAATGTTCAGGAGCGTTTGGACGGCAATCACATCAAGATTTGTATATGTATTGAGCTAAATTCCCTGTTTTCCCATTAATTCGGGCCTTTTTGTCTTTTGGCACGTTGAAGAAGAACAACCTTGCGTGGTCTGGCACGACCTTTGTTATTGATGGGGCGTAGTGAACATGGAAAGCTGAAAGAAGAATGGAGTTCGTAAGGTTAGGTTTGATAAGGTGATATAAAAATTTCGGTCCTCGTTTCCTCCTCCGCCAGGCTGCACGGATTTAACCCTCCACCGTGCAGCCTTTTTTTGCGCGCATTGGGACGGCGAATGCTTTCGCGGGACGGGGATGACAGTTTACTTGGAGGTGTGCGCTGCGGCGCGAGCCCGCCTCCCTAACCCTCCCCCGGAAATACCGGGGGCGGGGAAAAAGATTGCTCAGGCAGGCGGTACAAGGGGCAGTCCTTTGGATGTGTTTAGGCCAACGGCCCGGAGATAGCGGCGCAGCAGCATCGCGCGGATGCGCTCGAGCTCTGTTGCCGAGCCATTTTGAAGGGCAACGAATCCGCCGGCTTTGGTTCGGTGGCCGCCGCCCTCGCCAATGCCGCGGACGAGCTTCTGCATGATGTCGGAGGCGGAGAATCTCAGGTTGCTGGTTCGCAGGCTGAGGATGAGGCGATTCTGGAAGACGGCTGTGACCAAGGCCCAATCAACAGCGTCAAAACGGAGGAGGAAGTCGGCCAGCACGGCTGGCTTTTCCGGTGAATCTATGGTCTTCAAATGGCTTACCAGAGCGTGTTCATACCATTGCGCGGTGGCCAGGCCTTGCGCGTACGCGACGTAATAGCTTTGCGGGAGATCGACGTAGCGCATCTGGTAGAGCAATCGTGTGTCGGCCAGGAGCGTCAGGCTGGAAAGGGCGATGTTGTCCAGTTCCGTCGGAGTGCCGGCCGCGCCGGCGAGGTCGGTTTCAATTCCATAGAGAAGCGTCGCCGCGAGGTGGCGGCTGATGGGCGTCTCGGTCTCCATGAAATAACTGAAAACGATCGAGCTGGTTGCGCCGACGTCCGAGCGGATGTCCGTGTACGGATAGTGTAGCCGCCGGCCCTTGGCGTGGTGATGATCGATTACCGCCAGTGCGTCGACGCCCTGCGGCAGCGGGCTGTAGGCGAAGGTTGGCTGGGTGTCGAGAAGGACGATGGCATCGTATTGCGACAGAGACTCTTCGTTCCACGGCGTCAGGTTTAGTTTGGCGTAGCGGACGAATGCCTCGTTAATGCCCCCGCCGACATGGCCCTTGACGGACAGGTTAAATTCCGTTTGCGGGAGTTTCTGGGAGAGCAAAGCGCGCATTCCCAGCGCGCTGGCCAAGCCGTCGGGGTCGGGGTGCTGATGGGTGGTGACCAGAACGCGGCGCTTGCTTGCCAGTGCCCTTAGCAGCTTGCGAACCTTGGGGAATTTACGGCTGCCTCGCTCCGCCGCCAGGGCCGAACCCGCGGCGGTTTCCACGCAGGATTCAACAAATGCCGTCATATTCCGCTCTCCAGCCGCCGGCGTAGTCCCGCGAACCGCGGGCGCACTGCTGCTTATTCGGCCATTGGCCGGCGACAATTTGGCATCGGCTCGCTGCGCGCGCGGCATAAGGTCCGCCAAAAAGGGGCAATAAAACCCGCGAATTGACTACTATAGGTAGGTTGCTAGTCCAGCGTCGCGGTGTGGGCCGGAGTTGGGATTTGACTCGCCTGCTGTGGCGTCGCTGCGATGGCAAGCATCCTCTCGAGCGCGACCGTCGCCCATTTGCGAGTGGCGGCATCCACCTGGATGCGGTTGACGATCTTGCCTTCGACGAGGTTCTCTATCGCCCAGCACAAGTGCGGCAGGTCGATCCGGTACATGGTCGTGCACAGGCATTGGCAATCGCTCAGTACGATGATCCGCTGCTGGGGGAACTGGTGAGCGAGCCGCTGGATGAGATGAACTTCAGTTCCCACCGCCCACTGGCTTCCCGCCGGCGCTGCTTCAATTTGCTTGACGATGTGCGCGGTGCTGCCGACGAGGTCGGCCTTCTGCACAACTTCCCAGCGGCACTCTGGGTGAACGATGACCTTTATCCCGGGATATTTGGCGCGAGCCTGATCAACATGCTCGGGGCGGAAGAGTTGATGGACGGAACAGTGGCCCTTCCACAGGATGATTCTGGCGTCGGCCAATTGCGCCGGCGAATTGCCTCCCCAATCCAGAGCCGGATTCCAAAGGGCCATCTTTTCCAGCGGAATTCCCATGGAATATGCGGTATTTCGGCCGAGGTGCTGATCCGGGAAAAACAAAACCTTAGTGCCGTTGCGGCCGCTCGCGCCGCCGCCCAAAGCCCATTCCAAAACGCCACGGCAGTTACTACTGGTGCAGACCGCGCCGCCATGCTCGCCGACAAACGCCTTAATCGCGGCCGAACTGTTCATGTAGGTAACGGAAACAATCGTCTGCCCCGCGCAGGCGGACTGAAGTTGTTCCCAGCATTCAAAGGTCTGGTCGAGATTGGCCATATCAGCCATCGAGCAGCCCGCGCCCAAATCGGGCAGAATCACGGCAACGCTCTCATCGGTGAGTATGTCCGCGCTCTCGGCCATGAAGTGAACGCCACAAAAGATGACATACTCGACCTCGCTCTGCCTAGCCGCTTGGCGGGCGAGCTCAAAACTGTCGCCGGTGAAGTCGGCGAAGCGAATCACGTCGTCCTGCTGGTAGTGGTGGCCGAGGATTAGCAGCCTCTTTCCAAGCTTTTTCTTGGCCGATTCGATCCGCGCGATCAGCTCGGAATCGCCAAGCGAGGGGTAAGGGGGAGTCAGATTTTTCTGCCAGACCTGTAACATGGTTATTGGGACCTGATAATAAACGCCTAATTACAATAGACTTACAGCTATTTCAAGGTCGATTCCGGTAAACCCACTTGAAATTCTATTAAGAACTGATTATTCCTTCCCACCTTGGTTGGGTGGATTTTTCACCCGCGGCGATATAGGCTGCCGATACCGCCTAGGACTTAGGCAAAAGCCGACCGGGGCTGACGCCTCAAGATAGTTACGCCGCGAAAAGCGGATACGTCAGACCTCGCGGAAAGTTTGGACAAGCTGGGTTGCGAGCAATTTTTGTGCGGCTTGTCCATTGGGTTGTTCACGGCGTTGTTAACAATATTCCCGAAAAGGGAAAGGATCCCGAAAAGGGAAGGAGTCATTATATGACGGTTCGGAAATGTATCTTAGGCGCGGCGTTGACCGCGTTGGTCAGTGGTTCGGCTGCCATGGCGGCGGACCAGTCCACTCAGGCTGCGGCCGATCTTTCACAGTCTCCCCTGTCCTTGGCGCCCACGTACATGGACAGCACGCCGACGACGTTGACGCCGGCGATGTATCTGCTTGATCCGACCCCGGTCGGAAAGTGGCTGGAGAACAACAAGATCGACATCACCGGGTTTGCTGAGGGTGGTTACTTCTACGACACCAACAACCCCCGCCTGGGCACGGGTCCCACCAGCGACAACCCGACGTACATCAGCTTTCCCGGCCAGTACAGCAACCGCGGGCTGCTCGATCAGCTTGATTTGAGCATCTCCAAGACCATTGACACCACCAAGACCTGGGATTGGGGTTTCCTCTTCGAGAACGGCTATGGCGTGGATGATTCTTATATTCACTCCGACGGCGTTCTCGATAACCGGCCGCCCGGTAATCCCGAAAACCAGTACGACATCATTCAGGCCAATGTTTCGCTGCTCGTTCCCGTCGGTACGGGCCTCACGCTGACCGCCGGCAAGTTCGTGACGATCCTCTCCAACGAGGTCATCAACCCGACCGGCAATCTTTTCTTCACCCATAGCTATAACTTCTTCTATGGCGTCCCGGCCACCAGCACCGGCGTCACCGGCTCCTACACCTTCTCCAAGCTGGTCAACGGCAATGACCTGACCGTCCTGGCCGGCATCACCCGCGGCTGGAACCAGAGCTCGCGCGATAATAACGGCGCCATCGACGGCATCTTCCAGGCCAAGAGCAGCATCACCTCCAAGCTGTCGGGCATTTTCAATATCGAGTTTGGCCCCGAAGCCACGGGCGACAACAGCGACTATTGGACGACCCCGGAATTGATCCTGAGCTACGCCTATAGCGACCAGTTGACGTTTACGGGCGACTTCCTCTATTCCGACTTCCCGCATGGCGGGGCCGTCGCTCCTGACACCAACGCCCAGTGGTACGGCGCGGTCGGGTATGCCAGCTACAAGTTCAGCTCGTACTTCACCGCCAATCTCCGCGGCGAGTGGTACCGCGATCAGGGCGGCTTCACCACCGGCAATCAGGCCAACTACTATGAGGCCACTTTCGGCCTGGATATCCACCCGTTCCCCAACGACAACATCCTCCAGTGGCTGCAACTGCGGCCTGAGATTCGTCAGGACTGGTCGGATCGCCCGGTTTACAACATCAGCCACAACGATGGTGGCGGCGACTACCAGGAATTGACTGCCGCCATGGACGTGATCATGCAGTTCTAGTGGCTGGTTGCTCCTGGATTGAACTTACGGGCGTCGCGGTTTAACTGCGGCGCCCGTTTTTTGTTGGATTCGCGTGGGCCGAATCGGCTTGCGAAAGTTTTTATGGCAACGGGCGAAGCGTTCAGGTAAGCTTTTGAGCGATGGAAGAGAGCGTCCTGCCCCAGACTCAGGAGGGTGCGGGGTTTGAACCGACGGTGGTGCGGCAATTCACGGTTTTCCTGGAAAACCGGGTTGGGCGGCTGCAATCACTGGTTCGCGCCCTGGAAGGAAGCGAGGGGCGGATCGTCGCCATATCCATCGAGGAATCCGCCGATTGCGCGCTGGTGCGAATGGTTTGCTCTGATCCTGATCTGGCCCGGCGCGTTTTGCATGACGCGGGGTTTTCATTTGGCGAAACAGAATTGCTGGCGGTTGAATTGCCCAAGCGGGCGGCAGAGCCGCTCATGGCGATCTGTTCGGCCCTCCTGGCTGCGGAAATCAACATACATTACGTCTATCCGCTGCTGGTGCGGCCGCATGGGCCGGCGCTCGTGCTCAATGTCGAGGATCGGACGCTGGCGTCGCAGCTTCTTATCCGCAAGGGGTTCAAGCTGTTGGCGGAGAGCGATTTGAAGTAATTCGGGGAGAGGCGCGGCTGGTTGGAGCTATGCCTGTTTGAGGTTATGGTCGAGTTGTCGGGAGCGAGAGAAAATCGGCGGGCAGATCAATCTCACGCCGTGCCTCGGTTTTTCCCATGACAATGCCGCCGAGCAGGGGAACCCACTTGATCGGCGCCGCCGTGGCCCGGTATTCGTCGTTGCTGGCGAAGCGTTCGCGCCGCAGGACTTTATTGCTCTGGGTCAATTCGCTCCAGCCGCCGAACTCGTTGCTGAAGTACCAGAGTTCGACCCGCCAGATCACTTCGCCGCCTTTATCGCTGTGAAAGTCGTTGGAGCGGATGCGCTCGACGAGGGCGACGGCACGCTCATGATCGCCGGTGAGAGTCATGATGCGGCTGATGTTGTAGAAGGACTTTACGTCGCTGGCGATGGCGTTGATCTGGGTGCGGTCGTCATCGGTCAGCGGGCCGGCATCGGGGTCTGCCGGCTCGCGCGTATACCAGGACATGTTGACGCCATGCAGGATCGCGCCGTCCTTGAGGGTGAGCAGCAGGTCGTAGGGAGTTGCGGGAAGCAGGTCGTGGAAAGTCAGGATGTGGTCCTGCAGGTTGCCGGTCATGGCGGGACCGTCTTCGCCGGGTTGAGGGGGAGGGGAGAGGATTGTGGCGGATTTGACGGAGAGGGCGTCGGGGAGATGGACGACGAGATCGGCGGCGCGGGAAGGGGCGGCCAGCGCGACTGTCAATACCAACGCTAGGAAAGTGGCGAGTAAAGGCTGAGCGATTCGTGCAAAGCCCCCTCCCCGACCCTCCCCCGGAGTACCGGGGGCGGGGGGAAGAGGCGTCATCGAAGCTCGAAGAACCCTCACCCCGACCCTCTCCCTTGGTGCACGGAGAGGGGGAGAATGCGCTAATCTGTCGCGCCGCATGGCATCAGCTCTTGAGAGAGCGGGATTGTGCTTCCTGAACCGTTCGCTGGGTGAACTCGGCCAAGCCCATTACCTGTTGTTGGCCGGTGCGGGTGCGGACGGCGACGGTTTGGGTCTGCTCTTCTTTTTCGCCAAGCACCAACTGGTAGGGAATTTTCGCCAGCGTGGCGTTGCGAATTTTGGCACCGACTTTTTCGGGGCCAAGGTGCGATTCGACGCGCAAGCCGGCGGCGACCAACTGCTCGCGCACCTTGGCGGCGTAGTCGTTGAAGCGGTCGCTGATGGTCAGGACGGCGACCTGCACGGGGGCGAGCCAGAGGGGGAAGGCGCCTTCAAAATGTTCGATTAAAACGCCGATGAAACGCTCCATGCTGCCGAAGGGGGCGCGGTGGATCATGACCGGGGCGTGCGGCTTGTTGTCGGCGCCGGTGTAAGTGAGGTTGAAGCGCTGGGGAAGCTGGTAGTCGACCTGCACGGTGCCGAGTTGCCATGAGCGACCGATGACGTCCTTGACCACGAAGTCGATCTTGGGGCCGTAGAAGGCGGCCTCGCCGGGTTCGGTGGTGAAATCCACGCCGAGCGATTTGGCGGCGGCCAGGCAGGCGGCTTCGGCCTTGTCCCATTGATCGGCGCTGCCGACGTACTTGGCGCTGTCCGGATCGCGCAGGCCGACGCGCACGCGGTAGTCGCTCATGCCCAGCGTCGCGAAGACGATTTTTACGAGGTCGAGGCAGCCGTGCAGTTCGGCGGGGAGTTGCTCCTCGGTGCAGAAGAGGTGGGCGTCGTCCTGGGTGAAGCCGCGCACGCGGGTCATGCCGCCGAGTTCGCCGCTTTTTTCCCAGCGATAAACCGTGCCGAACTCGGCGAGGCGCACAGGCAGATCGCGGTAGCTGTGCGGGTCGGAGGCGAAAATCTTGATGTGGTGCGGGCAATTCATCGGCTTGAGCAAATAGCCGTCGATCTCCCCCTTGCCCATGCGGACGCTCAGCTCCGAGCAACTGCAATGTTCCTCGGCGAGGGCGTCGATCTGTTCCTGGTCGATCAGCGGCGGGAATTGCGAGGCGCGGTAGTAGGGATAGTGGCCGCTGGTTTTGTAGAGGCCGAGCCTGCCGATGTGCGGGGTGAAGACCTGGCTGTAGCCCTGGCGGGTGAGGTGTTCGCTGATGAACTTTTGCAGTTCGCCGCGCACGATCGCGCCCTTGGGCTTCCAGAGGACTAATCCCTGTCCGACGGCTTCGTCGATCGCGAACAAACCCAGTTGGGGGCCGAGGACGCGGTGATCGCGCTTCTTGGCTTCCTCTTGTAGTTGGGTAAATTTCTCGATCTCCTTTTTATCGAAGAAGGCGGTGCCGTAAATGCGGGTAAGCTGCTGCTTGGTGGCGTCGCCGCGCCAATAAGCGCCGGCCACGGTCAGGAGCTTGAACGCCTTGATTTTTCCGGTGCTCGGGACGTGCGGGCCGCGGCACAGGTCGAGGAAATCGCCCTGACGATAGGTGGAGACCGTCTTTTCACCGGCGGCGGCGAGTTCGTCGATGATCTCGTCCTTGAAGCGCTGGCCTTCGCCTCTGAGCAGCTCCTTGGCTTTGTCGGTCGTCACTTCGTCGCGCGCGAAGGCGTAATCAGCGTCGATGATTTTCTGCATCTCCGCTTCGACCTTGGGCAGTTCCTCCATGGAGAAACCCGGCGGCAATTCAAAGTCGTAGTAGAAGCGATCGTCCACAACCGGGCCGATGGTGTACTGGACTTTGTCTCCGTAGAGATGGCGCAGGGCCTGGGCGAGGATGTGGGCGGTGCTGTGGCGCAGGACGAAGAGGCCGTCGGGGTCGCGGTCGGTGATGATGGCCAGGTCGTGATTGCCGGTGAGTTTGTGGGTCAGGTCCACCAGCTTTTTGTCGACGCGCCCAACGATCGCGGCGGCGGCGAGGCGCTTGCCGATGGATTCGGCCACCTCGCGCACGGTGATGCCGTCGGGGAATTCTTTCACACTGCCATCAGGGAGAGTTACCGCAGCCATATCCGCCTCAATCGGCTATCCGTTGCAATTATATCTATGCGATCAAAATTTATGCGCTCAGTTGTTCGATCAAAAACGTCTTCACTTTATCAATCGCGATCCGCTCCTGCTTTTGCGTGTCGCGGTGGCGGATGGTGACGGTCTGATCCTGCATCGTCTGGCCGTCAATCGTCACGCAGAACGGCGTGCCGATTTCGTCCATGCGGGCGTAACGCTTGCCGATGGACTGCTTGGGATCGTATTCGCAGGTGAAGTGATTGCGAAGATCGAGGTAAAGCTTCTCGGCCACCTCGGGCATGCCTTCTTTGTTGACCAGGGGGAAGATGCCGAGCTTGATCGGCGCGAAGCGCGGCAGGAATTTCA
>JBEKYH010000035.1:0-18267 GCA_049511115.1 Tepidisphaeraceae bacterium
TGCAATGATCGGACGGCGGCGCGTCAATCGCGCCAAGCAGGCGGCTCGCCGCAAAATGGAGGCCATGCTCCTGGGCGAGGTGCGCAAACAACTCGGTTTTACACAGACATCCGTCGCCGAGGCGATGGGTGTCAGCCAATCAGCGCTATCGCAGGTGGAATCGCAAAATGACCTGCAACTAAGCACGTTGCGGCGGCTCGTCAAAGCCCTTGGCGGCGAGCTGGATATAATCGCTCGCTTTGGCGATCGCTCGATTGTGCTCGTGGATGCGAAGTGACTCGCCACTACTTCACAATCACCTTGCTGATCGTAAAAATCGGCAGCATCAACCCCAGCGCCACCGTCCCCACCACCGCCCCCATGATGACCACCATGCACGGCTCGATGTAGCGCGTCATGTCCACGATCTGGGCCTTGAGTTCCTCCTCGGCAAACCCCGACACCTGCTCCATCACCTGCGCCAATCGGCCGCCTTTTTCGGCGCTGTGCAGCATCTGGGCCACGCTCTTGGGGACCAGCGGGCTTTCAAACAGCGGCGCGGAAAACTGTTTGCCGCTTTCAATCTGCTTGCCGACGCGTTCCCACAAATCCTGGAAATAAATGTTGCCGGTCAATGTCTGCGCGTTGCGCACCGAATCGGGCAGGCTGATGCCGCTGTTGGCCATGGTGCCGATGAGGCGCAGGCCGCGTGAGAGGAAGAGCTTTTGAAATATCTTTCCAAACAGGGGAACCTGAAGCTGCGCATATTGAAACATGCGCCGTCCCGACGGCGTTCGCCCATACTGCCAGGCGCCGCCGCCGATGATGCCCAGGCCGAGAATCAGCCAATACCAGTCATGCACCATCACGTCGCTGATCGCCATAAGGATTCGCGTCACAATCGGCAGCGTCGCCCCTTTGGATTTGTAAATCGCCGTGAATCTGGGCAGCACGAAAGTCATTAGCCCGCAGGTGGTCGCAATCGTAAAGGCCAGCATGATGGCCGGATAAGTCAGCGCCCCGCGCACGCGCCGCAGGGTGTCATTCTCATCGCGCAGATAATTGACCGTTCGCCCCAGCAGCTTGGCCAGCAGCCCGCTCTTTTCGCTCGCCGCCACCAGCGTGACCATCATGCGCGGAAAACTGCGCGGATGCCGCGACAGGGCGCTGCTGAAAGTTTCTCCCTTTTGCACGCGGTCATAAACATCGCCGACGATTTCGCGCACGGCGGGCTTGGCCGATTGCGTGGCGATGCTTTCCAGCGCCTCGCTCAGCGTCACGCCCGTCTCAACCATCACCTGAATCTGAGTCGCAAACTGCAAAACATCCTTGCGCGAAAGGCGCGGCCGCATGAATGTCAGCCACTCTTTCCTGGGCGCCGCTTCCTCCGCGGGGACCAGCGAGGTCGGATATTTCCCATCCGCGCGCAGCGCCTCGACGGCGGCGGAGATTGAATCCGCGGCCATCTGTCCGGTGGATAAAGTCCCCGATCCGTCTCGTGCTGTGAATACGAAATTCGGCATACTCGATCGCCTCTACGCAGTCACACTACAACGAATGTAGGGTGGGCACCGCCCACCTCTTGCCACAGAATGGTGGGCGATGCCCACCCTACCTAAAATGCGCACGGCCGAGGGTGCAAAACCCCTCGCCTACGCAGTCACGCGATACACTTCCTCCAGCGTCGTGATCCCCGCCTTCACTTTTTCCATCCCGTCCCAGCGCAGGGACTTCATTCCGTTGGCAATCGCCAGTTCGCGGATTTCATTCAGCGCCGCCCCCTGGCTGATCCGCTCGATCATCTGGTCATCGGGGGCCAGCAGCTCATAAATCCCGATGCGTCCGGAAAACCCGATCTTCCGGCACCGGTCGCATCCGCGCGGCTTAAACAGCGGCGACTGCACCGGCCCGGCATATTTCTCGATCTGCCGCTTCTCATTCATGCTCGCCTCGTAAGGCTCCTTGCAATGCTGGCAGAGCTTTCGCACCAGCCGCTGCGCCAGAACACCCGACAGCGTGGCCCCCACGAGATACGGCTCGATGCCCAGATTAAACAGTCGCGTGATCGCCCCCGCCGCGTCGTTGGTATGCAAGGTGCTCAGCACCAGGTGCCCCGTCAGCGCCGCCTGGGTGGCCAGCCGCGCCGTTTCGCCGTCGCGCACCTCGCCGATCATGAGGACATCGGGGTCCTGCCGCAAAAGCGCCCGCAGCGCGTTGGCAAAGGTGAAGCCCGCCTTCTCATTCACCTGAAACTGGTTGACGCCGGGAATGTTGAATTCGATTGGGTCTTCTACCGTGCAGATATTCACGTCCTCGCGGTGAATCTCCTGTAACACCGCGTACAGCGTGGTGCTCTTTCCCCCGCCCGTCGGCCCGGTCACCAGCAAAATGCCGTTGGGCACGACGATCAAGCGCCGCCACGCCTTCAGCGTGTCATAGGCAAATCCGAGTTTTTCCAGGTTCACCGCGGCTTTGTCGTTGTTGATGACGCGGATGACGACCTTCTCGCCGAATTTCCCGGGGATGGTGCTTACCCGCAGGTCAATCGGGTGCTTGTCCATCAGCACGTGAATGCCGCCGTCCTGCGGCAGGCGCCGCTCGGCAATGTCCAGGCCCGCCATGATTTTCACGCGGCTGGCAATCGCCGAGTGCATCTGGAACGGCGGGCGCAGCTTTTCCGCGAGCCGCCCGTCGATGCGATATCTCACCCGCAGCAGATTCTCAAACGGCTCGATATGGATGTCGCTGGCTCCCTCCTTCACGCCGGTGTAGATGAGGTAATTAACCAGCTTCACGACCGGCGAATCCACCGCCGCCGCCTCCAGGTCGGCGATGTCCTGAACCGGCGCTTCCACGAGCGTGAACTGCTCGGGCGAAGCCTCGTCGATCAGGTCGTCGATGACGAAAATCTCTTCCGACGGCAAATAAGCCTGAATCGTCGCCTTGATGTCGCGCATCGTGGCCGCGACCACCTGCACGGAAAATCCGCTGATGCGGCTGATCTCTTCGATCAGGAACACATTGGCCGGCTCGGGCACCGCCACCGTCAAAACACATTCCACGAGAAACAGCGGCAGAATCTGGTGCTTTTCGAGGAAATCCTTGGGCAGGATGCCGATCGCCTTGGGATCCGCCACGCGCGGCGAAATGCGCGCGTAAGGCACTCCATACGCCTGGGCCAGGGCCTCGGTGACCTGGTCCTCGGTGCACATGTGCATTTCGATGAAGATTTCGCCCAGCAGCTTCTGGTGATTGCTGCGCCGCTGTTCATCGAGGGCGCGTTCAAGCTGCTCCTGCTTGATCACCCCGCGATCCACCAGCAACTGCCCCAGAGGTTTTCGTTCTACCGTTGCAACCATTGGTCTAATCTCACCGCATGGTCTTCAGCGCCGCCGCCAGATCGTCGTGCGTTTCAAACCGGTGCTCCAGCCGCGTCATCTGCAGGATGGTGCGGCAGTTTTCCTCCAGGCACGCCAATTTGATCTGCCCGAACATGTCCTCGCATTGCCGCTTCATATTGAGCAGGGTCTCGAGCCCTTCGCTGTCGATGAACGGGCACTTGGCCAGGTTCACGACAACATCCACAATGCGCCGGCCCTTGATGCGTTCATCGAGCGCCGCCGCGGCAGCGCGCGCGTTCTCACCGGAAAAATCACCGGTGATGTCCAGGACACAGACTTTGTCATAATCGTCCGCTTTGACGCCCATTGGATTTGCTTCCCGCTTTCCTTCTTCCCCCTTAACAGCCCGAGGCAAAAGTCGCGCGGGCCATGCTCGTCTCTTTCAGCCGCAGGCTGCTATGCCGCCGCCTGTCCCGGAGGCGGCGCTCCCAGCGCCGTCAATATTCCCGCTCCCGGCGCGCCGGACATCTTCTGCGACGGCAGCACCAGTTCGCGCAGCTTGGCCGCTCCGATCCGCAAAAACGCCTCGGTCAAACCAGGGTCAAACTGCGTCCCGCTGCAGCGGCGGATTTCCGTCAATGCCACTTCCAGCGGCAGCGCCTTGCGATAGGTTCGATTGCTGGTCATCGCGTCAAAGCAGTCCGCCAGGCAGATCAATCGGCCCATGAGCGGAATGTTCGCCCCGGCCAGCCCGTGCGGGTAACCGTTGCCGTCGTAACGCTCATGGTGATGCAGCACTCCGGGAATCAGGTCGCGCACCTGCTTCACATCCGCCAGAATCCGCGCCCCGATCTGCGGATGTTTTTTCATCTGTTCAAATTCATCCGGCGTGAGCCGCCCGGTCTTGTGCAGCACGCTTTCCGGCACGCCGATCTTCCCGACATCGTGCAACAAGCCGGCCAGGTAAACGCGCTCGGCCAGCGCCTCGCCCAGCCCCGCCTCAAGAGTCAATTGCCGTCCCACGGCCGCCACACGCTCGCTGTGGCCGTGCGTGTAAGCATCCTTGGCGTCCACCGCGCTGGTGAGGCTGTGCAGCAGTCCCATCATCAGGCCGTGCACGTCGTCATAGAGCATCGCGTTTTCAAGATAGATCGCCGATTCATTGGCAATCGAGTTGAGTAGTTTCAAATCCTGCGAATCAAATTCGCCTTCCAGTTTGTCCATCGCAAAATAGCAGCCGAGCACCTCGTCCTGCCGCTGCATCGGAACCGCCAGAATCTTGGAGACATGACCCTTCAACCACGCAAACTGCGGCTCTTTGTTCAGGTCATTGATGAGCAGCGGCGTATTCCGCAGGCACAGGATCGGCATCAGCTCTTCAGCCAGCCGATGCACCGTGCCCGGCGGCAAGCTGAGCTGGCCATAAACCACCGGCTGTTGTCGCGCGGCATGTTCGCCATGCAGCGCCACGCCCATGCCGCGCACGCCCATCACATCGAGCACATCGAGGCACGCCTGTTTGAAAAAATCACCGGCGCGCCGGTTGATGCGCATCCCGCTGCTCACCTGATAAATCAGGCTCAATTCCTCATAGGTATTGGCAAGCTGGTTGGAGAGGCTGTCGAGTTCCGTCTGAAAATTCGACAGCCGCAACTGATCGCGCACCATCGTCAGCAGCAGCCGTCCCTGGCGGGCCATGACTTCGCTATCGCGGCTGGGCAATTGCTCGGCCTGCTGCGTGAGCCATTGGCCGTCGAGTCCCAGCTTTTCGCACAGCGGCGCAATCTCCGCGTCGGCCGCGAACGTTTCACTCTTCGCCGCCAGCAAAAAGATACCGGCCAACTGCCTCTTTTCCACATAGGGGAATGCCGCGACCAGCACCCCGGGAATGCACGACCAGACACTCACCCCTGAGCCCGCGTCGATCTTCGCCGCTTCCTCGCGCAGTTTTTTCGACGGCGCTGTGCCGTCGGCGTATTGCACCAGCGGCGCGACAAACCGCTGGAAAAACAATCCCGCCTGCGGATCAATGTAAAACAGATTGTCGCCGGATTCTTCAAACGCGAATTTCGGCCCGACCGCCATCACGCAGAATCCGCTCGGCCGCACGCGGCTGGCCAGGTTGTCCAGCACAGCGCGCGGCATCAGCGTGATCGGCGGCCGCGCCGTCGCGCCCGCCGGCGCGGATTCAGCCGCCCCGACCGTCCGCGGCGATGATGATTCATTCTGGGCCATTTTCTATGCCGCTACCGCCGACAAAACTTCATTTACCGTCGCCAGCAGTTGGCGCGGGCTGAATGGCTTGCTGAGCATGCGCACGATTCCGTGGCTCTCGGCGCTGCCCATGTCCAGGTCGTATCCGCGCGCCGTGAGCAGGATCGCCGGAATCGGATCCGCCGGCCGCTCGCGCCGCAGCCGCTGGCAGACCTCCAGGCCCGACAAATGCGGCATGTGGTAATCAATGATGATCAGGTCGGGCTTTTCCTGCTGGGCCAGCTCCAGGGCCTCCTGCCCATCGCATGCCGTGACGATCGCATAGCCCGCATTGCGCAGCTTGAGGGAAACCACGTGCAGGATGTGCGACTCGTCGTCGGCAACCAAAATCTTCTTGTCGCTGGTCATTCTCGCTTACCTCCGGCGGCGCCTGCGCGCCGCCTCAATGCTCAACCGTCCATCGCCGATCCCCCAAATCAAATGCCGCGCCGAAGCCCCCTTCGCCGCGGCTGTTTTATTTCGCCAGTTCCAGTTCAAATCCGAAGCAGCTTCCCTTGCCGACTTCGCTCTCCACAAAAATACGGCCCTTGTGGACGTTCTCCACAATGTGCTTGACCAGCGCCAGACCCAGGCCCGTCCCCTTGGCCATGTGTTTGTTGGCTTCAGACCTAAAGAACTTATCGAACACATGGGGCAGGTCCTTAGGCGGAATCCCCACTCCGCTGTCGGTAATCCGCGTGGTCACCTTGCGTGCGGCCTCGTCCACCAGCGTCTCGATGGTTATCGTTCCCGCGTCCGGCGTGTATTTGACGGCATTGCTCAGCAGATTCAGGACCGCCTGATAGAGCATGTCCTTGTCCGCCATGGTCTGATAAAAAACCGGCGTCAGCTTCTCGACCAGTTTGATCTGTTTTGTCCGCGCCTGCGGCGTAATCACTTCAATCGCTTCCTTGAGAATAACCGTCAGGCTCTGTGGCATTTTGTTGATCTGCACCAGGCCCGACTCAATGCGCGAAATGCTCAGGATGTTGTCGATCAGGCGCGAGAGCCGGTTGGATTCACCCTGGATCACCTCATAAAACTCGCGCGTGGTCTTTTCATCCTCGGCCTCGCCGTCGATGAGCATCTCCACATAAGCCTTGATGCTCGCCAGCGGCGTGCGCAGTTCGTGGCTGACGTTGGAGACGAAGTCGTTCTTCATCCGCGCCACTTCCTTCTCGCGCGTCATGTCATGAAGGACCACCACCACGCCCGCCGATCCATCCACCTGATCGGCCACACATGACAGCGTGATCTTGAAGGTCTTTTCCCATTCTTCTCCGTCGTCGCTGCCGCGGACGGTATGCTCGACAACGCGCCGGCCGCTGAGGCTGCGGCTCTGCCGCATGTCACGGATCATCTCGAGGACCTTGGGGTCCTTCAGGGCCTTACCCATCGGCGCGCCGCAGGCGCGCTCGGCGTCGAAATGGAACACCTTCTCCGCCGATTCGTTGGCCAGCACTAACTCGTCGAACGGGTCGGTCACCAGCACCGCGTCGGAAATGCTGTGCAGAATCGCCTGCGCATCCTGCCGCTCGGCAATGACCACTTTCAACTGGATTTCCAGCTCTTTGGCGCGCCGCGCCGCTTCATCGAGCGTCTGCGCCGCCGTTTCGACGAAGGTGTTGATGGACCGCGTGACCGGCCGCAGCAAGCCACTGGGGCAGTCAACCGGGGTTAGCTTCCCCGAATCGCACATCCGTTTGATCGAATCGCTGAAGACCCGGCAATTGCGGTGCAGCGCCGCCACCCACAAGAGCGCGCTCGCCGCGCTGCACAGCAGCAGCACGCCCATCACCACTTCCGGCCGCGGCGGATAGGTCTGCCATCCGGCGCGCGACGCCACTCCGGCAAAACTCACCACTCCCGCCGCCAGCAATACCGGCGTGAGAATGCACAGAATAACTCCAAGCCGCATCGGCACTCCCAGTCAGTCGCGCGACGGAGGAATCAATCCAATCCCCCCGCTTTTGGCCTTTGTAATGGCCGCAACGCTTTCATCGGACCGTTCGGCGTGCCGCTTTTCTGGCGAATAAAACCTATCGGGCGGGCAACACCAACGTCCGATATCTAGCGGAGGACTGAGGGCCGAGGACTGAGGACTGAGAGGAATGCAAAACAAAAAGCGAGGAATTGCCCCTTGGCTTGGCCTTGCCTCAGTCCTCAGCACTCAGTCCTCTTCGGGCCGTTTGCCCGCCCCCCATCACGGGTGTACATTCGACGTGAGGGATAAGAGGAGCCACTGGAGGCGGAGAAATGAACCCACGCAGGCGTGTTGTCGGTGCGCTGGCGTTCTGCGCCGTCGGCCTGTGCGCCGCCCCGTCCTGGGCTATCATCAGCGATAACAGTCTCTTAGATATCAACAGCCTGATCGGCGCGACCACATTTTACAACAACGGCTTCACCGGTAGTTCCGCCATTGTCGCCAATATTGAGGCGGGCTATGTCTGGGATCAGCAGGAAGCCCTCACCCGGGACACCGTCGAGTTCTCCGACCCTTCCGTCACCGGCCAATTTGATCTTCACGCCACCGCGGTTGGCGGCGCTATTAACGGCGTGGCTCCTTCAAGCTACGCCCCCGGCAGTCTGACTCAATTCATCTATCAAGGCATCGCCTATAACTCGACGCTCTGGAGCGGCGCGATTGCCACAAGCTGGGAGAGCGTCGGCTCGGGATCCTATAGCGAAAGCTTCCTGGTCAGCCCCGCCTCCTTCTCCACGCCGTATCTGGAGGCGCTGGTCACCGGCGTTCCCCAGGCCGGCGGCCAAACCGCCGACGTCATCAACAGTTCCTTTGACACCGGCAATGGTACCACTGGCAACGACAGCTTTTCCCTGATCCTGGACGCCCTCATTAATGAGAGCGGCAAGACGCTGGTCCTATCCGCGGGCAATGGCGGACCCGGTTCCGACACCGTTACTTCCCCCGCGGTCGGCGCCAACGCCATCGTCGTCGGCGCGGTGACTTCCGACACCTCGACCCCCGCATATGGCCAGATCGCCAGCTTCTCCAGCGTCTCGCCAACGGATTTCTTCATCCCCGCCGATCCGACCGGCGCGACCGGCGCCACGCTCACCGGCGTGCGCGCCCGCGTCGATATCACAGCCCCGGGCACGGACATCGTCCTCCCCTTCTACGCCGGCACCGGCGGCGGCGGCCAATTCGGCTATGGCGTCAGCAATCCTCCGACCGATTACATCGCCTATCCCTTCGGCGGAACCAGCATCGCCGCGCCAATCGTCTCTGGCGGCGCGGCCCTGGTTGTGGACGCCGGAAAAACCCTCTTCCCCAACGACTCCCGCGCCATCGACGGCCGCGTTGTCAAAGCCATCCTGCTCAACAGCGCCTCCACTCCCGCCGGCTGGAACAACGGCCAGACCACCGTCAACGGCGTGGTCACCACCTCGCAGGCGCTCGACTACTCCTACGGCGCCGGCATCCTCAATCTCACCAACGCCTGGAACAATTACACCACCGGCACCACTGATCTCGTCAATTCCACCGGCCACCCGACTCTTACCGGCGGCACTGTCCAACCCACCGGCTGGACCTTCGGCCAGATCACGCATCAGCAAAATGCGACCGCCACCGTCACCTACAACATCAACACCCCTCTCCCCGCCGGCGCCGAATTCCGCACGACTCTCGCCTGGTACTCCGACGAAATCGCCACCCCCGACGCCGATTACGCCGCCAACGGCCTCGACGCCTCCTATGGCAGTTTCGATAACCTGGACCTGTCGGTCTATTTAATGGGCGGCCCAACCCCCCAGCTCGTCGCCACCTCCGACGCGCTGTACGAATCCGTCCAACTCCTCGACTTCACCCTGCCGGAATCCGGCGACTACGACATCGTCGTCTCGGAAAACAACTACGTCTGGAATTTCAACGGCGACACCACCACCGACTTCGGCCTCGCCTGGACCGCGAGCGTGCCGGAACCGGCCAGCGTCTCGGTTCTCCTCCTCGGCGGCGCCGCGCTCCTGGCCCGCCGCCGGCGAAAAATAGCTTGAACGCCGATTCGCGCACCCCTGCATTTCCCCCTCTCCATGTGCTCAGGGAGAGGGCCGGGGTGAGGGTTCTCCCGGCAGACCAAAAGCTTTCGGAACGAAGAAAATGCACCCTCACCCTAACCCTCTCCCTGAGTACATGGAGAGGGGATGGGGAGGGGATTCCCCCGACCTTTGCATTGTGCTAAAATTGGCACACATGCCGCATCGATCTCGCAGGAAAGGCTCGCGCATTCACCCCAGCGGCCGCCCGTTTCATTTTTTGAATAAGCTCGGCCAGGATATCGAGGTGACCATTCGCCCGACGCGGCACGGGCAGGCTCAAGTAAACGTCTTGGCTAAGGCAGGATAGACATATCAACATTATCGGCCCATCCCACCAATCCGACAATCTCCACATTTCAACTGCATCCTTGCCCCCAAATTCATTCCTCTTCCCTTCTACCTCTGCGCCTCCGTGCCTCAGCGTTCATTCCTCCCCCTTTTGAACCCGATGGCTCCCCCCTGGTTGAATGCACATTCTTGCCACAATGCACTGCTTGACGCGCCTTTCCCGATAGGTACATTACGCGGCTCAACATTGTCGGGCCTCGCCAGGCGGCCTATGCTTCCACTGGCAAAGCTCGAAAATGACGATAAGTAGATTGTGGAAGGGTAGCCCCATGGTGATTCTGACTTTTTAGTCGCTTCCGCCGGCCCAAGTTTTTCGCCGGCTCGAGCAGCCGGCTCTCCCCCACGGACCGGTTCTCCCCCCAATTTAGAGCAAAGGTCTTAGAGTTTAAGCAGAGGATGTCTATATGGCTCGTGACATGACCAAGATTCGTAACATCGGCATCGCCGCTCACATTGACGCCGGCAAAACCACCGTCTCCGAGCGCATCCTCTATTACACCGGAAAAATCCACAAGATGGGCGAGGTCCATGAAGGCACCGCCACCATGGACTTCGACCCCGAGGAGCAAAAGCGCGGCATCACCATCAACTCCGCCGCCACCACCTGCCCCTGGGACCGCTTCGGCGAGCGCTACACGATCAACCTGATCGACACGCCCGGCCACGTCGATTTCACCGCCGAAGTCGAACGCTCCATGCGCGTGCTCGACGGCGCCGTCGCCGTCTTCGACGGCAAGGAAGGCGTCGAAGCCCAATCCGAAACCGTCTGGCGGCAGGCCACCAAGTACAACGTCCCGCGCGTCTGTTTCATCAACAAGATGGACAAGGTCGGCGCGGACTTTGAATTCTCCTTCAACTCCATCCATGAACGCCTGGGCGCTCCGGCCGTCGCCGTCCAATACCCCATCGGCCAGGCCAGCACCTACCAGGGAATCATTGACCTCATCCGCGGCGTGGCTATCTATTTCAATCTCAAGGACGACAAGGACAAGGGTAAGACCCAGATCGAAAAGCCCATTCCCGATGACCTCAAGGAAAAGTACGATCATTGGCGGCACATCCTGATCGAAAAGGTCGCAGAGACCGACGATCACCTCATGGAAAAGTTCATCAACGGCGAGGAGCCGAGCGAGGAAGAGCTGCGCAAAGGCCTGCGCGCCGCGACCATCGCCTTCAAAATTCACCCCGTATTCTGCGGTTCCGCCCTCAAGTACGTCGGCGTGCAGCGCCTCATCGACGGCGTCATCGACTATCTGCCCTCGCCCGCGGACATGCCCCCCATCAAGGCCCACGACGTCAAGGACCCCGAGAAACTCCTCCAGCGCAAGAGCGACCCGTCCGATCCGTTCTGCGGCCTGGTCTTTAAGATCGTCAACGACCAGCACGGCGACCTCACTTACGTCCGCATCTATTCCGGCCGCCTCGTGAAAGGCAGCCGCGTGCTCAACTCCAATCGCGGCAAGCGCGAAAACATCTCGCGCATGTTCCAGATGCACGCCGCCGACCGCAATCCGATCGATGTCGCCGAAGCCGGTGACATCGTCGCGTGCATCGGCATCAAGGAAGCCCTGACCGGCGACACGCTGTGCGACGAAGACGCCCCTGTGGTGCTCGAGCGGCCGACTTTCCCCGAACCGGTCATCAGCATGTCGATCGAGCCCAAGACCGCCGCCGACAAGCAAAAGCTCGGCGAAGCTCTCACGACTCTGCGCCGCGAAGACCCGACCTTCCAGGCCCGCTACGACGAAGAGACCGGCCAGACCATCATCGCCGGCATGGGCGAACTTCACCTGGAAATTCTCCGCCTGCGCCTCACCCGCGACCACAAGGTCGAAGTATTGGTCGGCAAGCCCAAGGTCGCCTACAAGGAAACCATCACCAAGGCCGCTCTCAACGTCCGCGGCAAGCACGTCAAGCAGACCGGCGGGCGCGGCCAATATGGCGATTGTGTCATTAACCTCGAACCCTTCACCGGCGAAGGCGTCGAACCCGAGACGCTCAAGAAGTGGGGCTGGGAAGAGGGAATGGCTTTCGAGAACAAAGTCTTCGGCGGCTCGATCCCCAAGGAATATATCCCCTCCATCGAGTACGGCTGCCGCATGGCCGCCAAGACCGGCGTGCTGGCCAACTATCCGCTCATCAACGTCAAGGTCACCCTCGTGGACGGCTCGTATCACCAGGTGGACTCGTCACAGGTCGCCTTCGAGCAGGCCGGCATCCTCGCCTTCAAGGAAGCCGCTCACAAAGCCGCCGTCACGCTGCTGGAGCCGATCATGAAGGTCGTGGTCACGACGCCGGAGGAATTCGTCGGCAACGTCGCCGGCGACCTCAACCGCCGCCGCGGCCTGATCACCAATTCCGACCAGCGCGGCAACACCCGCGTCATCGAAGCCGAAGTCCCCCTCGGCGAAATGTTCGGCTACACGACCGAGCTTCGCTCCATGAGCACCGGCCGCGCCTCCAGCGTGATGGAACCCTGCCGCTACGCACCGGTGCCCACGCAGGTGAAGAATGCGATTCTGGAGGAAAAGGCTTAAAAAAGGCAGAAATACAATCTCACCACAGAGGACGCAGAGGACACAGAGGAAATACGAATGAATTCAGACCGAGCAGTCTCGCCGCGAATTGAAACGACCGAGTTGAGACACTGATTTGATCTCTTTGTATTAAACCTCTGTGTCCTCTGCGTCCTCTGTGGTGAGTAATTCATTTTCATCTGTCTCTTAGTCCTCGGCCCTAAGTCTTCTGTCGTGAGAACTTCTCTTCGATTATGGAAATCACCTCTCGCCGCACTATCTACGACAGCGACTGGCTCCGCCTGCACCACGTCGACGTCCGCCTGCCCGACGGCACGGTCGCGCGCGACTGGCATCTCATCGACTTCCCGCGTCAGGCCGCCGGCATCATCCCCATCGGCGACGACGGCCGAATCTTGATGATCGACCAGCGCCGCTTCACCACGGGCCGGCGAAGTTGGGAAACCCCCGGCGGCCGCATCGAACCCGGCGAAACCCCCGTGCAGGCCGCCCGCCGCGAACTTTTCGAAGAAACCGGCCACACCGCCGAATCCATCGAACCCATCGGCTCCTATTTCCCCTCCGCCGGCTCCAGCAACCAGGTCTTCAACCTCTTCCTCGCCCGCGGCCTAAGACGCGCCGGCCATTGGACCGACACCAACGAAGTTACGGGCATACGCTGGTTCAGCCGCGATGAGATTCGCGAGATGATTCTGAAGAATGAGATGCAGGAGGGGATGACGCTGACGGGGTTGCTGTGGGTGATGTTTAGGGAGGGAGTGGCAGGTGAGGCCAAGGCGCAACTTTAAAGAACCGCCAGCGCGAGTCTCTTGGGAGACGGCATTTCATCCCATGTCCGGCCCTGCAACTCGCGCCCGGCCTTTTTCTTGTTGAACCCGCCCCATTGCTTGAAAAAGAAGTGTGTGCCCGCGCGGTGGCACTGCTCGCGAATGTTCGTTGCCCAACTCTCCTGCATTGGTCGCGCGCCGGGACCAGATTCCCCGCCAACGATTGCCCAGTCGATTCCGGTAAGATCAAGATTCTGCAGCGGACCTAATAGTGGCTCAAGGGAAAGGAATTTCGTCATCGCCGAAGTTCGACGGAGGTGATCGATACGGAAAGTATAATCCTCATTTTCAACGCTCACACCCATCCAAATCTGCGGCTGCCAATCCAGCAAACCGTCGAGTTCCAGCACTCGCTCCGAACGTTTTGTCAGTATCTGATAAGTGTGCCAATTGGCTCTTTTCATCACGTCGAATATCCCAAGGATGTAATCCGTCGGCACATCGGCGTGGAACAAATCCGACATCGAGTTGACGAAGATCACCTGCGGCTTCTTCCACCTCAGCGGGATTTCCAACGTGTGAGGCTGGAGCGTCAGTTTGAAGCCTTCGGTGTAGCTTCGATTCCCCATTGCGCGGAGCCGCTTGGCCATCCGCTCAGCGTAGCAATGTTTGCAGCCTGGGCTGACCTTCGTACATCCGGTGACCGGATTCCAGGTTGACTCGGTCCATTCGATTGTCGACTTCGTCGCCATCAGATCATCCTCGGTTGCGGTACTTAGTGAAGATCGACGTAACGATATCGGCCGCGACAGGCTTCTGCGAAGCGAAGAAGAGATAGTAGATCGTCGCGCCGCTCTTGTTCTTCATCGGAATCGGCTCGGGTACGTACTTGAATCCAGCCAATTTTTTTAATCGCTCACGAAACGCCTGCACAATATCCTTATTTGTCGTTTTCTGCTCTTCTGACCCGAAGAGCGTTTCCTGTTTGACGTAGGCAACCTGGTCCCACGACTTGTCTCCCCAGAAGAGGTTCAACCGGGCAGCCTGCCCCGGCGACACCTTCTTCGGGTCTTTCCAAAGCACGTTACGGTTCATGTCCATGACCATGAAGTCTAGGAACATGTCGATGGATTTCATTTGGCCGGCCGTCTTCATTACTTCCCATTTCAAATTCAATCCATACGGGTCTAGTACGCAAAGGCCGCGTCGAAAGTCTTCATATCGCACCCGCGGAAATACTCTTTGAAGCAGGATGTCGTTGCAGTCGCCGTGATAGACTTGCGCCGTCGGGGACCCCTCGATGCTTTTCATCAGGAACTCGGCCTTGCTCCGATTGAGGTCTACAAAATGGTACTCCTTGAACGGTGGCTCGATTTCCAAGGCAATGATCGGACTTCCCTTAATGAGATCGCCCCGTTCGCGCGAACGGTGTAAACCCGCGCCGGCAAATCCATCGATATAGACATGGTCGAATTTGGGTTTGCTCTGCGCCGAAAGTATCTTCGAATACGCCGCCGCGTATTCGCGCAGAATATCCAGCTTTACCTCTGACCAATTCCCGATCTCGTCAGGTTCAAAGTCTGCCATCAGTGCATTATCGCAACAAGTCGCACCTAACGCAAACCAAACAAATTTTAATCAAGCCCCCCAATCCACAACCCCTCCTTCCCCCACCAAATCCTCCTCGGCCCGCCCGTCGGATCATCATCCCGCCAAACCGGGCGCCCGCGCCCCAACGCCTCAATGCGCTTCACCAGATCATTCCCGCTCGCCACCAGCGCAGCCGCCTCTTCCTCGGTGATCGGCAGCACACTCACATATTGCGAATCATCCCCGCCGACCCAATCGATGGTTTCGGTGAAAATGCTCACGCACCGCTGGCCGCACTCCGGGCAGGCCAGGATGCTCACGATGAAATGCTCTTCATCCACCAGCCGCGCGAGAAGCCTGAATTTCGTCTTGGCCAGCGCCATCGCCTGCGCGTCGGCTTTGAAGCACTGCTCGCAACCAAATTCGCCGGCTGCCATATTAAAGGTGCTCCCAGTGACGAAGCTGTTCCCCGCTCACAGAAAATCACGGCGTTCCCGTCAGCCGTTTCCACGCCTTGAGATATTTCGCCAGTCGCTCCATATCGCGCTCTGAAATCCCCGGCAGCCGCCGCACGTCCATGTTATCTCTCAGGTCGGCCAGCTTCACCTGCTTGGCAATCGGATTCCCCGCGGCCCGCTCGACGAACTGCTCATAATTCTCCCCCTCTCGCTTGGTAACGCAGTCCAGGGCGGCGATGATCTCCTCGGAAAAGCCGAGTTTGCGCAAATCATCAAACGTGCGCCCCGTGTCCTCGACGACATCGTGCAGCACGGCCACGATGCGCTCATTGACGGTCTCGCAGAAAAACATTACCCGCAGCGGATGCAGAATATACGGCTGCCCATTCTTGTCGCGCTGCCCCCGATGCGCCTCAACGGCCAGGGCGATCGCATCTTCCAGTGTCGCGTGTTGCGCGGGTGTCGCCGCCGATGGGTTGTCCGTGGACATTTTGTTTTCCTTGTCACTTATCGCGGCATTTAAGTCGTCAGAGTGGTCGCAGCGCCACGGTGAATATATCATTCATGAAGCCCGCGCCAACGTGACCGGCGGGCAATGTGTAGAGGCGAACCATTAACGCATCCCATGTAGACCAGTTGTTAGACGCTGCCGCTTCGTTGCTTGAGGCCGGTGATTTGACGCGCGCCGAATCCACCTATCGGCAAGTGTTGGGAATCTCGCCCCAGCACGCCGTCGCCTTGCTTGGCCTTGCCGACATTGCGCTGCGCTCCGGCCGCGGAGCGCTCGCGCTGGAACTGATCGAGAGAGCCATCGCAACCGATCCCCAGGAGGCGGATTATCACGGCGCTCTGGGCGCGGCGCTCGCGGCCCAGGGCCGCTGGCTGGAGGCGCTCACGCCTTTTCAGGCGGCGGTTTCACTGCGGCCGGGAGATCATCAATCGCTCTTGAGTCTGGCCGAAGCGCTGTGGAAGACGGGAAGTTTTGACGACGGCGCCCGCGCGTTCCTGCAGGCGTCCGACCTGGCGCCGGGGGACCTGCAACTGCAACGGCACATCGCCGACGCCCTGCGGCAGATGGGCCGGGCGAATGAGGCGATTCATGTCCTCAATCGCCTTCTCGCCAGCCACCCCGACGACCTCGAAGCGCTCAATGCCGCGGGGGTGGCGCTCGTCCAGGTCGGCGAAGTTGACAAAGCCATCGCCTCGTTTGAGCGCTTCGTCGAGCTGCGGCCGGCCGATCCCGTTGGATACAACAACCTGGCCGCCGCCCTCGGCGCCGCGGGACGGACCGAGGAAATCATCGAGACCTTCCACCGGGCTTTGAAGCTGAATCCGAACTACGCCACCGGCCACCATAACCTCGCGAACGCGCTGAAGGATCATGGAGAAATCGAAGAGGCAATCGCCGCATACGACGCTGCCGCGTCGCTCGACCCCGGTTACGGTCCGACCCAAAGCAATCGGCTGTTTGCGCTGCACTTTCATCCCCAATATGACGCCCATGCGATCTTTCGCGAACACCAGGCTTGGGGCCGCCGGCACTCGCGCCGGCACGCCGCGCGGCGCGGTCCGCTTGCCAACGATCCCGCCCCCCAGCGGCGTCTGCGCGTGGGCTACGTTTCCTCCGACTTTCGCGCGCACGTCGTGGGCTGGAACCTTCGGCCGTTGTTTGCGCATCACAGCCACGATCAGTTCGAGATTCATTGCTACGCCGACGTGAGAGCGGCCGACGAGCTGACCGGGTTGTTGCGGTCTCAAGCGGATGTCTGGCGCGATATCTGCGGCCTGAGCGACGATCTCGTCGCCGATCGGATTCGCGAAGATCAGATCGACCTTCTCGTCGATCTCTCCCTGCACACCGACGGCAACCGCCTGGCTGTTTTTGCGCAAAAGCCGGCCCCGGTGCAGATCACCTACCTCGGCTACTGCGGCACGAGTGGGCTTGAGGAGATGGATTATCGGCTGAGCGATCCATACCTCGATCCGCCCGGTTGCGACGAGGGATGCTACTCCGAGCAAACCATCCTCCTGCCCAGAACCTATTGGTGTTACCAGCCCGGCGGCGCGACTCCCCAGCCGTCGCGGCTTCCGGCCGAGCACGCGGGGTTTGTGACCTTTTGCTGCCTGAATAATTTTGCCAAGGCATCGACGCGCGCATTGGCCCTGTGGGGACGCATCCTGCGCCAGACCCCTCGGTCGCGCCTGTTGCTCCACGGGCCGTCCGCGGCCCCCGGAGGCGTGGTCCACTGGCGGCTCGAGCGTGCCGGCGTCCCTCTTGACCGGGTGCAACTGCTCCCCAGGCATTCGTGGACGGATTACATCCAGACATACCAGGGCGCCGACATCGCCCTGGACCCGTTCCCATTTTCCGGCGGGATCACCACCTGCGACAGCCTCTGGATGGGCGTTCCGGTGGTGAGCCTGCGCGGACGCACGGCCGTGGGCCGCGGCGGCGCGAGCATTCTCGCTAACGTCGGACTTTCGGAACTGGTGGCGGACGATGAGGAGGGCTATCTCCGCCTTGCCGTCGCCCTGGCCAATGATCGCTCACGACTCATCGGCATGCGGAATTCACTTCGCGGGCGAATGCAGCGCTCGCCGCTGATGGATGCCGCGTCTTTCGCCCGCGACATTGAAACGGCGTACCGCGACATGTGGCGGCGGTGGTGCGAACGCCACCAGAGCCCAGGCTAGCCGCCGTTTCTGCGCCGCGCCGGCCGATTACTCGCCGTGCCTGGCACGACGGCAGCGTCGCTTTCGAGCAACCCCGCCAGCCTCCCCAGCGCCTCCCCCCAATACGCCTTCCATCGCGCCACTTCCCTGGCATTCATCAACTTCCCATGCCCCACCGCCACCTGGCTTTTCGCTGCTCCCTTCACCCAGAAATAAACTTCCACATTGGACTCACGCGATTGCCCATCGACCCAGTTTTGGCCTT
>JBEKYH010000036.1:0-19674 GCA_049511115.1 Tepidisphaeraceae bacterium
AGCTCGAGGGTTTGCGGCCCAAGGTCCTGGTCGCGCGCATGCAAAAAGCCGCGGCCATCATGCAGTTCAAACTCGAAGGCCAGATGCTGGCCCGCAACCCCGGCTGGCAACTGGACCATCGCCGGTTGTTGCATCGCATCGACCATGCCGCCGGGACGATTGAGGTGGACGGCATCCGCCATCCGCTGCGCGATCGGCTTTTCCCCACCATCAATCCGGCCGATCCCTACGCCCTCTCGCCGGAGGAAAAGACCTGCCTCGACCGGGTGCGGCGTTCGTTCCTGGACAGCCAGAAACTGGCCGAGCATATGCGCTACATTGTCGGCAATGGGTCGATGTATCTCATCCGCGACGATCACCTGATCTTCCACGCCTGCGTCCCCTGCGATGCCGAAGGCGAATTCCTTCCCATGACCATCGACGGCCGCGAACTGACGGGCCGCGCGCTATTTCAGTCCGTCGAAAAACTGGTGCTTCGCGCTTTGGATCGCAAATCAGAAAGCGATCTCGACCAGCTCTGGTACCTCTGGAGCGGCCCGCGCTCGCCGCTGTTTGGGAAGGACCGCATCACCACTTTCGAGCGCGATTTTATCGCCGACGCCGGCTCGCATCACGAGACCAAGGACGCCTACTTCAAGCTGATCCACGAAGGCTGGTTTTGCGAGAAAGTCCTCCGCGAATTCGGCGTCGATCCCGAGCGCGGCCTCATCGTCAACGGCCACGTCCCCGTGAAGATCGAGCAGGGCGAATCGCCCCTCAAGCGCAGCGGCAAGGCCATCACCATCGACGGCGCTTTCTCCGAAGCCTACGGCGACCACGGCTACACCCTCGTGCTGGAATCCGATCGCACCATCCTCGCCAAACACCACCATTTTGATTCCGTGGAAACAGCCATCCGCGACGGCGTGGACATTGTCCCCAGCATCTCGGTCATCCGCGCCTGGGACAAGCCGCGCCGCATGGCCGACACCGAGCGCGGGCAGCGTTGGCGGTGCGAGATCAATCTGCTGGAGCGGTTGATTGAGGCGTACAGGAATAATGAATTGAAGCAGCAGGAAGGTTGAAGAGTTCATTCACGGCCCGGTCGCGGTAGCGGCCTGGAGGACGCGAAGGAACGCGTAAATTGGATTCCGTGAATCTGATGCCATGTCGCAAGAATATCGTCATTGGCACCATCGGCTCGCTCGGCGACCTTCATCCTTGCCTGGCGCTGGGCCAGGAGCTTTTGCAACGCGGGTGCCGGGTTACCATTGCCACTACACCTTACTATAAAAGCAAGGTGGAGGGCGCCGGTCTCTGCTTCCGCGCGATGCGGCCTGACTGGAACCCGACTGACCCCAAACTGATTAGTACCTGCGAGGATCTGCAACGTGGCCTGGAAGTGTTGTACCGTGAGATGCTGCTGCCGCCGTTGGAGGAGACATACCGTGATCTGATGGCAGCGACGGAGGATGCCGATCTGTTCATTGCAGGAGAACTCGTATACGCCGCGCCATTGGTGGCGGAAAAGTCAGGGTTGCCGTGGGTGTCTCTTATCCTGTCCCCGTTCTCATTCTTCTCCTGCATCGATCCTACATTTACCCCGAACCTGCCCAACCTTTTTAAGCTTCGCAGGGCGGGCCCGGTTGTGTACAAAGCCGCTCTCGGATTGGGCAAATTGACCGTCAGGCACTGGTCAGACCCCATCCGCCAACTACGGCGGAAGGAGGGGCTACGCCGAAAGTGTGATCCTGTATTCAAGGACAAATTTTCGCCGCATCTTGTGCTGGCGATGTTTTCAAGATGGTTTGCTCCAAAGCAGCGAGACTGGCCGGCACAGACGCTTCAGCCAGGATTCCTGTTCCAGGGAAATTCTCCGGATATCGCAGCGCTCAGAAGGCTAAATGAATTCATCACGGCCGGAACTCCTCTGCTTGTATTCACGCAGGGTTCGACGGCTGTCTGCAATCCGGGTGATTTTTACGACATCAGCGCAAAGGCAGCAAAACGTCTGGGTGTCCGAGCGCTGCTGATAGGAACAAGCGCGACTTTTGAGAAAGACACCAATGACATGCTTGCCTTACCGTATTTCCCGTACTCGCACGTATTCCCAAAAGCGTCAGTCATCATCCACCAAGGCGGCTCAGGAACGACGGGCGAAGCGCTTCGAGCCGGCCGACCCATGTTGGTCGTGCCCTATGGCTGGGACCAACCTGATAACGCGTATCGAATCGAGCGATTGGGAGCCGGTCTTCATCTTCCCAGGAGCAGGTACACCGTCGAGACCGCAACCGCCGCGCTCAGGCAGCTTCTGGATAATCCGCGATTCGCCGCAACCAGCAGCGAACTGGCGTCGCATATAAAGAGTGAAGACGCGGTCGGATCGGGATGTGACGCTATTGAGTCGGTGCTGGGGCGAAGTCCTCTGCCGTCAAGCGGATATTCAAGAACCTCAACGTATTTCCGGCGCGACTCGGAGGAAGGCAAGAGAAGGGGACATTCATAATTATGTCCATTCGCTCGACGGCGGCCTTTCCGTTGGCCTCAGGGTCCTATTTCGCACTCGCCGGCTGCGTAGCGGGGATCGCGTCCGCCCCCGCTTTATAAATCCCCGCCACTTCATCCGCGGTCAGGGCGTTGTCATACACCCGAAATTCGCTGATCGACGCACTCAGGCCCGGATCGGCATCAAACCCCGACCGACCCAGCCAGCAGTGAACCGGGTTCACCTTATCCAGCGTGTTGTCGCCCAAATCCACCGCCTCGGCCGCTTCCTGGCCGTCGATGAAGAGGTGCAGTTTCTTCGCGGTTCCGTCGATCACAATCGCCGCCATGTGCGGCTTGCCATCGTCGAGGCGTTTGCCGTCGATGTCGGTTTTGGATCCGGTATCGGACGCGGTGATAGCGGCTTTGGTCTGGTCGGAATCGTGGCGCGAGGTGAGATAGATGAATGCCTGGCCCGACCCGCTGGACGAATCGCCAAAGTCGATGATGCGGACGTACTGGGGGTTTTCTTTCTCGGTGAGCCAGACAACCAGGCTCACGCTCCCGCTTTTGGGCAGGATCGAGGAATTGAATTCGAGGTAGGAGAGCTTGGCGTCATCGCTGGTCTTGCCGTCGTTGTCGAGGACGAGTTTTCCGTCGGTGATTTTGGCGGAGCCTTTCAGCGTCGCATCGATGTTGCCGACGGAGTCCTTAACCGTTGGGTCTTTGAACGAATAGCGATGGATCAAGCCGGCGTTGGCGACGGCGGAGCCAACAGCGAGGGCGAGAAGGCAAATCAAGCTTCGAATGGAATGTCGCGTGGCGAACATGGTGGTCCTCCAGATGCGAAATGCGGGGAAGAAAGTAGAGAGTAGAAAGTAGACCGGGGAGAGCGGCTGCTTGGCTCGCAGTGCCGTCAGCCACAATAAGTCTCTCTGGTCTTCTCTACTTTCTACTCTCTACCGCTCTCCCCTCTATTGCCGCGGAAGCGGCAATGACCCCGACGGGAATCGAACCCGTGTTACGGCCGTGAAAGGGCCGTGTCCTAGGCCGCTAGACGACGGGGCCTCATCCGGGCAACCTGAGCCGCCCGGAGGAAGTGGAGACAATAAGCGGACCACGGCGGGAGTCAAGAAGGGTTCAAGGGTTTAAGGGTTCAAAGGTTCAAGAGTTCGAACCAGCTCCCAGATCTTTATCTCTTAGACTTCTGGACCCTTGAACTCTTAAACCCTTGAACTCTTGAACCCTTTCTTCCTACTCTCTACGCTTTTGGCCATGCTGCACTACTTCAAATTCCGCCGGGATTTGTACGCCCCCCAGCCGGCGCGCGAGAGTTACGTCAAGCCGGGCAAGGGGCGCGGCTGGCCGCAGGAATGCCCGCCGATGCGCGCGGCCGGGGCGTTTGGGTTTGACGTGCTGGCCAATTTCCAGGTGACATTTATTCGGCGTCGCGGGAAGTGGATCGTCGAGCCGGACGTGGTGATCGAGAGCGATTTTGCTTATTCCGCCAGCGACAAAAGCGAGGGCGAGCCGCTGATGCAGCAGTTTGCCTGGGGTTGGGAAAAGGGCCAGAAACTGCCGCACGTCATCAGCGACCACGTGTACGAGCAGATTCGCCATCAGATGAAAATCAGCACGTATTTGTTCCTCAAGACCGATCCCAATGAGTTGCTCCTGATGACGGATATCCCCAATCTAATCCGGCCCTGGCGCAGCCTGACGGCCCTGATCGAGACGGATTGGTATCCCGCCAGTTATCCATGGCACACCGTCATCGAACTCGATCCGAACCAGAAGAGGATCACCATAAAGAAGGGCGAACCGCTCTGCCGCCTGATTCCCGTCCGGCGCGATCTATACACGGCCGGGCCGATGGCGCGCGAGGAATTTGACCAGTTCTTCACGGACGGCCAGCAATGGCTCACCAAAAACAGCCGCGGGATTCACGAAGGGATTGTGGATATCCGCGGGCGATATGTGCGGGGCCAGAAGAAGCCGAAATTTGTGGTGGCGGAGTAGGCAACGCTATTGCCGCAGCGCCGCCCCGAGTTTTTCCGCGGCGGCGGCAAACGCGCCCGCAACGGCCGATTCGACTTGCTCGCCTGTCAATGTCCCCGACGCGGCGCGGAAAACCAGCGTCACGGAAACGCTCTTCTTCCCCGCCTCCAGCGGCTTGCCGCGGAAGGTCGTCACGTACTCGATCTCCTCGAGATTAGCCGGGGCCGAATCGCGCAGCGTCCGCTCGATTTGCTCATACGCAACGCCTTCATCCAGCACCAGCGACAAGTCGCGCCGCGCCGGCGGAAACTGCGGCAGGGGGGTCAGCTTCGCCACCGGCGCCGCCCCGGCGAGTAAACGGGACAGGTCCAATTCCGCCGCCATTGGCGGTTGTTTGAGAGACAGCTTTTCGGCTATCGCGCGATCGATCAAGCCGGCAAATCCAATCGGCTTGCCATCCCACTGAACCTCCGCGCACGCTCCGGCCGCGAACCCGGTTCTCCGGGCGGCGGCGAAATGAATCGGCTTGTGCGCGTCGAGTTTGTTCAGCAGGCATTCCACGACGCCGCGCATCTCGTGCCAGTCGGCGCCGCCGACCAGGGCCAACATGCGCCGCTCATCGGGTCCGCCATCGGGCTTGGCGAAAAAGACCGACCCCGATTCAAAAAGCAAAGCCCGTGGAGTTCCATTGGCATGATTCCGCCGCACGGCTTCCAGCAGCCCGGGCAGAATGCTGGGGCGCAAAATCGCATCGGCTTTGCGAACCGACGGGTCAGCGCGCAGGGCGTGCGAGCCGGCAGGAAAGAAATCTTCCTGCAACGCATCGCTGACGAAACTGAACGTGACCGCCTCGAAAAAGCCGGCCGCCACGAGCGTCTGCCGCATGGTCTCCAGGACTTGCGCCGCGCGATCAGGCGGCGAGACGCGAATAGCGATTTCCTGGCGCGACGGCAGGCGATCGTATCCAATCAGGCGGGCGACCTCCTCAATCAGATCAGCCTCGATATTCAGATCGAGCCGCCAGCTTGGCACCTGCACTTCGATCTTGTCGCCCTGCAATTTTGGTGACAGATGAAGCCGCCCAAGCGCGGCGACCGCTTCGTCCGGCGAGAGCGAAATCCCCAGCAGACTTTCCAGGCGCGCTAGACGCAGCGACAGCGTCTTGGCGGCATAGCCATCATCGCCGGCGGCGACCAGACCGCGGGCAAGTTTGCCGCCGGCGGTTTGCAGGATGAGCTGCGCGGCGCGGAGGCTGGCGCGCTCTGGGAGCATTGGATCGATCCCGCGCTCAAACCGATAGGAACTGTCGCTGCGCAGGCTCAGGGCGCGCGACGTGCGACGAATGGAGAGGGGATCAAACCGCGCGGATTCGAGCAGGACATCGACGGTTCGCTCGTTCACCTCCGAATCCTTGCCGCCCATGATTCCCGCCAGGGCCAGGGGGCGCGTCGCATCGGCGATGACCAGCATATCAGGCGTCAGGGTTTGCTGGTGGCCGTCGAGGGTGAGGAGTTTTTCGCCGGCGACGGCATTACGCACAACGATCTGGCCGCCGCCGACGTGACCAAAGTCGAAGGCATGCAGCGGCTGGCCCATTTCTAGGAGAACATAGTTGGTCACATCCACGACGTTGTTGATCGGTCGCAGGCCGCAGGCAATGAGGCGCTGCGCGATGAACGGCGGGCTGGGCCTGATCTGCACGCCTTGGATCAAGCGTGCGGTGTAGTGCGGGCAAAGCTGGGGCGAATCGATCCGCACCGACACGAGCGAAGCGGCATCGGGGCCGTCCTCGGACGCGGAAGGGGCGATGTCCTTAAAGGAGCGAGCCAATAGGGCGGCGAGTTCGCGCGCGATTCCCACGTGACTCAGGCAATCACCGCGATTGCTGGTCACCTCGACTTCCAGCACCGCGGAAGGGCCAGCACCAAAAACGGCGTCCACGTTCAGGCCGCCATTGGTGAGGGCGTCGGCTGCCGCCTGACAGTCGAGCGGTCCGGGCGAAAACGCGTTGAGCCATTCCAAACTGACTTTCATGGTGAGGCGACACTCTATTCGTCGCGGCCAAGGTGTCAAACGGACGACCGAGGGCCGAGGACTGCCTGCGGCGAGCTTGGTCGAGCCGAGGACTGAGGAGGAGACGGGGCGGAGTTAGTCGCGCTATGGGGCCGCGCGAGTCCGAGAATGTTAGTCAATCCTCTTCCGCAAAGTTCGGTGTCGCATTGACCGATGTAAAATCGAGGCGCAAAACGCGCCGCTGCCGATTGATTTAGGTCCGTTTTCTCGTTACAATGGCCCTTCTCTCAACGGAAATGGCGGCTGACTATCGAGTTACCTGAATGACGAAAGGACCAGACGTGAAATCCGGGGCCAAACAGGTAAGCAAGAAAACAACAGCAGCGAAGAAGGCGCCGGTGAAACATCCGGGGAAGGTCATTGCATCTTCCAAGGCGGCCCCCGAAGCCGCAAGTTCGAAGAAGGGTTTCGCCAAATCTTCTCCCAAGCCGAACATAGTTGCCAAGCCCGTCGTAATGAACAAGCCGAGATTGGTTTCCAAATCGGATGTTATGTCCCAGCCCAATGCAAAATCGCCCGATGTAAAAACGTCCGTTGCAAAACTGTCTATGGCAAAACCGTCCGCTGCAAAAGCGCTCGATTCAAAACCGTCCAGTGCAAAATTGTCCGTTGCGAAATCGCCGAGCTCAACGCCCAAGACCAGTGTGACAGCGAAAGGAAGCGCAGAAACGACAGTGGCCAAGACACCCAAAGCGATTATCAAGCCCAAACCGCCGGCGCCGCCACTGGAGCATCGCCCCGCGCCGATTACATCTGTTCCCACCAACGGCAAGCCGCGCAAGAATCAGGCCGGTCTGAGCTGGCGCGAATTGGAGACTTTCCGCGCCCTGCTCTTGTCCAAACGCCATGAACTGGTGGGCGACGTCTTCTCCATGGAGCGCGACGCCCTGCACGCCAGCGGCGGAAGCAATCTGTCCAATCTGCCCCTGCACATGGCCGACATGGGCACCGACAATTACGAGCAGGAATTCACGCTGGGCCTGATGGAAAAGGATCGCAAACTGCTGAAGGAAATCAATCTGGCCCTGGCCAAGATTCAAGACGGCCGCTACGGAATTTGCGAAGGGACCGGCCAGCCGATCAGCAAGGTCCGACTCGAAGCCCAGCCCTGGGCGCGATTTTCCATCGACTACGCCCGCAAGATGGAGCACGGCGGCGTGGGCGCCGGCCGCGTCAGCCGCGATTTCAACCGCGCGACGGACACGTGAAGCAGGACTGAGTGCTGAGGACTGAGGACTGAGCGAAACGCCCATCTGGTTATTTTGGCATTGAGACAGCTTCATTTCCCGGTCCGGCAAAATGCTTTGCCGACAAAAAATTCCTCTGATAGCAAGAATGCAATTCGCCAAGCTGAAAGTGCGCAAGTAAAATGCTTGGCGAGATTCCCCCCTTGGCGTTCTTGGCGTCTTGGCGGTTAAATCGCATTTTTAGCCAAAGAGCGTGCCTGACCGATGCGTTCATCAAACTGGAAAAACCCGCTGGCGGTGATGCGATTCTGCCTGACTGCCGCCATCGGCCTCAGTTCCGATCTCCTCGTGAAGCATTGGGCCGATGTGCGGCTGGAATCGCCGGATGTCACCGGGCGAATGCCTTCGGTAGACGTTATTCCCGGGTGGCTGGCTTTTGAATGGACGCCCAATCACGGGGCGGCCCTGGGATTTTTCCAGGGATACCGCTGGCTGTTTCTGGCCGTTTCCGTGGTGGCGGTGGTTTTCCTCGGTTATCTCTTCGCCGCCAGCCGCCGCAATCAGTGGGGATATCAGATCATCCTGGGCATGCTCGTCGCCGGCGTGCTGGGCAATATGTACGACCGCGTCACCCTGGGTTATGTGCGCGACATGATTCACATCTTCCCCGGCCGGCGCTTTCCCGATGCGATCGCGCAGCATCTGCCCGCGTTCTGGAGCACGCCCGAGTGGTTCCCGTGGATTTTTAACATCGCCGACAGCATGTTGTGCGTGGGCGTGGCGCTGATGATGCTGCATAGCCTCTTCCAACAGCCGCATGCGCCGCGCGATGATTCGACCGCCGCACTGCCGCCATCTGGCCAGCCAAACCCCGCCGAACACTGATGCGCCTCGCCTCTTTCAACGCCGACGACTCGTGGATGCAGCACGCCCTTGGCTTAGCCGCCAAGGGCCGGGGCAGCGTCGAGCCTAACCCGATGGTCGGCTGCGTGATCGTGCGGGATGGGAAATTCATCGGGGAGGGCTACCACATGTCTTTCGGCGGGCCACATGCAGAGCCTAATGCCCTGGCTGAGTGCAGAGCCACGCAAAATTCCGCGGCAGGGGCGACCGCCTACGTCACGCTGGAGCCGTGCAGTCATACGGACAAAAAAACGCCGCCATGCGTGCCGGCGCTGATCGCGGCGAAACTGGCGCGCGTGGTGATCGGGTGTCTGGACCCGAATCCAAACGTCGCGGGCCAGGGCGTGGAACAGTTGAAGGCGGCGGGGATCGAGACAGTTGTAGGGGTTTTGAAACATCACGCCATGCAGCTCAACGCCGCGTATTTCGCACGGACGCTGCATCATCGACCCTATGTAACTTTGAAATGGGCTGAGTCCGCGGACGGCAAGGTGGCCGGTCCCGGCGGCGCGCGGCGGGCGATCAGCAACCATCGAACCATGCGGGTCATGCACGCCTTGCGGGCGCGCTGTGATGCCATTCTTGTCGGCATCCGCACGGCGATCACGGATGATCCCGTGCTCCTGGCTCGCCTGGGGAATCCAATGCGCCAGCCATTGCGAGTGGTGCTGGACAGCCAACTGGATCTGCCCGTCAATGGCGCGCTGGCAATCACGGCGCACAATTCGCCTGTCCTCGTTTATTGCTCGGCCAGCGCGTACGCGGCGAAAAGCAATAAGCTGGTCCTGTTACGCCGGCAGGAGGTTGAAGTTGCGCCATTGGCGGGGGAGGCCAATCACCTCGAGTTGCAGGCCGTGCTGGCTGACCTGTGCCGGCGCAACGTGACCCACCTGTTGATCGAACCGGGCCCGAACTTGGCCCGTGCGTTCCTGCACCACAATCTGGCCGATCGTCTATGGGTGCAGCGATCTCCCATGCGGATCGGCGACGCCACGGCGCCAACCGCGGAGCGAGTCGATTATCCGGCCATCGCGGAGGTGAATCTGGATGACGACGTGCTGACGGAATATCTGAATCCCGCCAGCGATGTCTACTTTTCGCCGGACGCGTCGGCGGATTTGGATATTGCGGCTGAAACGTGAGTTGTCACAACTGCGACCCCGACCGCAATCCCTCAACGACCTGCCAGACCAGGTCGATTTGACCGCGCTCGACCGCTTCTACCGGCTTGAGCCCCGCGAGCATTTCGTTCGGCTCGTCGAGCCATCGGGCGACATAGGCGCTGTCCATTGCCTCAGCCAACGCGGCGCAGAGGCGGGAGACTTGTGTGAGGTGTCGCCGAAACTGGGCCGGCGGGACTGCACCAGATTCCAAGCCGGAAACAGTGCGGAGGGACACTCCGAGCAATCGGGCCAAAAGGCCCTGAGAAAGCCCGTGTCCCTGCCGCATGGCCCGCACATCGATCAATGAGGGCGCAGAGAGAGCGGAGGAAGATTTTCCCGCGGAGCGAGGATGTTTAACTGCTGTCGCCATAATCGTCACCACACAAAGCCCATTATCGCGTTGGCGCTGCAAAAAGTCAAGCATTATGACACGCACGATTGCGTGTCGCAATTCACATCGGCCATCTGACGCCAGCGCTTCATGCCGTTCAGCAGCCTGCGGAAATCCGGGTGTTCCTTGGCCATCGTCAAGTCGTTCGTTTATCGTAACTGGCCATCCAACACAAACGCCCAGGGAGCAATCTCCCTGGGCGTCTGTGTTGAATGACCAATCTGCTTTAATACATCCCGCCGCCGGGCGCGCCGGCCGGCTCGGGCTTGTCTTCCTTGATCTCGCTGACCACGGCGTCGGTGGTCAGTAATAGCGATGCAATGCTCGCGGCGTTCTGCAGGGCGGTGCGCTCGACTTTCGTCGGGACGATGACGCCCATCTTGACCAGGTCGCCGTAAACGTGGGTCAGGGCGTTGTAGCCGAAGTTGATCTCCGTGCCTTCCTTGACCTTCTGGGCGACGACCGACCCGTCCACGCCGGCATTCTCGGCGATCTGCTTGATCGGTGCCTCGACGGCGCGGCGGATGATCTCAATCCCCAGCCGCTGGTCGTCATTGGCCGCCTTCTTGATGGCGCTATCCAGCACGCGGGCCGCGGCCCGAATCACGCTGACTCCGCCGCCGGGGAGAATGCCCTCTTCCACCGCGGCGCGGCAGGCATGTAGGGCGTCTTCCACGCGGGCCTTCTTTTCCTTCATCGCCACTTCCGTAGCGGCGCCGACTTGAATCTGGGCCACGCCGCCGGACAGCTTGGCCAGGCGTTCCTGCAGCTTCTCGCGGTCGTAGTCGCTGGTGTTGGCTTCGATTTCGTTCTTGAGTTGCTCGATGCGCCCCTTGATGGCCTTCTCGCTGCCGGCGCCTTCGATGATCGGGGTGTTGTCCTTGTCGATGCGAATCTTCTTGGCTCGGCCAAGCTGATGAAGTTCGACATTCTCCAGCTTGATGCCCAGTTCCTCGAAGATCGCAGTGCCGCCGGTGACAATGGCCAGGTCTTCCAGCATCGACTTGCGGCGATCGCCGAATCCCGGGGCCTTCACCGCCGCTACCTTCAACGTGCCGCGCAGCTTGTTGACGACCAGAGTCGCCAGCGCCTCGCCCTCGATGTCCTCGGCGACAATCAGCATGGGCTTGCCCTGTTCGGCGGCCTTGCTGAGCACCGGAACCAGATCGCGGGCGGAGCTGATCTTCTTTTCGTGGATGAGGATGTACGCGTCGTCCATCACCACTTCCATGGTCGCCTGATCGGTGATGAAGTGCGGGGAGAGATAGCCCTTGTCGAACTGCATGCCTTCGACGAGTTCAACGGTCGTATCGAGAGCCTTGCCCTCTTCGACGGTGATGACGCCGTCCTTGCCGACCTTGTCCATGGCTTCCGCAATCATCTTGCCGATCTGCTCGTCCTGGTTGGCCGAGCTGGCGCCGACCTGGGCGACTTCCTTGGAATTCTCGATCTTCTTGCTCATCTTCTTCAGGTCTTCGATGATGGCTTCGACGGCGATCTGGATGCCGCGCTGAATCTGCGTGGCATTGGCGCCCGAGGCGACGTTCTTCATGCCTTCGGCGAAGATGGCTTCGGCATAAACCGTCGCGGTGGTGGTGCCGTCGCCGGCAACCGTGCTGGTCTTGGAGGCAACCTCCTTGACCATCTGCGCGCCCATGTTTTCATGCGCGTCTTCGAGTTCGATTTCCTTGGCGACGGTGACGCCGTCCTTGGTGACCGTCGGCGACCCGAAGGATTTCTCGAGCACGACGTTGCGCCCGCTGGGGCCGAGAGTGACTTTTACCGCCCGGGCCAATTTCTTCACGCCGCGAAGAATGGATTCGCGAGCTTCCTGATCGTAAGAGATCCGTTTTGCAGCCATGTCAACGCTCCTGATTTTCTAAAAGTGTTTCCTCGATGACTCGTCGCCGATATTCAGCGATCGCGCAGCGATTACTCAACCACCGCGAGGATATCGTCCTCGGACATGATGATGAGTTCCTCGCCGTCGAGTTTGATCTCGGTGCCGGCGTAGCTGGCGAAGATGACTTCCTCGCCCTTCTTGACTCCCAGTGGGGCGCGTTCGCCGCTGTCGAGGCGCTTGCCTTCGCCAACGCTGAGGACCTTGCCGCGCTTGGGCTTTTCCTTGGCGCTGTCGGGGAGGACGATCCCGCTCTTGGTTTTGGTTTCAGCCTCAACGCGCTTGATGAGGATCTTGTCGCCCAAAGGTCGCAACTTTGCCATTGCACTCTCCTTCGCGAAGGCAGCGCCTCCGCCAGAAAAATTTGTTTTCTTAACGCCGGGGCTAAAAAGGCCTTTTAGTTGCCCGGCCAACGATTTTCGTGATACCGCCGCAGGACGCGCGCCAAGCTGTCCAGCAGCACATTAAAATCCACCGGCTTGGAGAGGACGCTGAACACTTGCATGGCCAGCGCCTCGCGGTACAGGTGGTTGGTCAATTGGCCGGTGAGCAAAATGGCCACCGGCGCACCGAAAAGGTCCCTCACTGGGTTGTTTTCGCGCTCCTTATCCATCTCCCGCATCAGCTTGATGACCTGCATCCCGCCAAGCTGCGGCATCTGATCGTCCAGCACGGCCACATGGACCGGCATGGACTCAATCAGCCGCAGCGCCTCGCGGCCATTCCGGGCCGACACGGTCTGCACGCCTTGCGCCCCGAGCAGATGCCGAACCGTCTGATGCCAACTTTCCTGTTCGTTGGCCAGAAGAACCGTGAAGCGATTCTTGGTCTGGGCATCTACCATAGCGCACCTTGGCCCGAGGACGGTCGGGCCAGGATGCAATTAACAACTACCGTGCCGGAGGGAGAGGGAAAACGGATTCTTGGATATACGACGTAAGTATATATGGCAAATAATCTTGCAGGATTCACATGGCGATAATTCCGGGGCTTAGAATAGAGGATTAATAGGGGAATCCTGCCAAATGGATACTGGTCAAGGGGTTGGGCTGCCACGTTGGCAGGGGATACTGGCGAGTCGGCATGGCCCATTTATCTGTTCAGAATTTGTCGGCGTGAAGGAAAAATCTGCCCGCCGCGCCTGCGAACCGTCAGCTTCCCCGGAAACTCCTGCGCGTGCGGCGTCGCCGCGTCGGCGGCCATGCTGACCAGGCGATCAACCACTTCGCCGCTCAGGTCCTCCGCCGGGCAACCGCGCTCCACGAGCCAATTCTTCGCCGAATGCGCAGCAAGAATTGTCGGCAGCGCGGCTAAGTCAGCCGTCGAAAAAACCGGTGGCAATTGCGGCGCGTTTCGATGCACCCAATCATTCAACGCACGGCATGAAGCGGAAAGCTCCAGCAGCCCATCGGTCAATTCCGGCAGGACTGCGAGCATTTTCCGCAAACGATTGCGCAGGTAATCGTCCGCTTGATTGCTGGCATCCTCGCGCCATTGCTGCTGCTGCACGGCGAGAAAGGCGCGCAGTTGCTCGCGGCGAATGGTCAGCAGCGGCCGCACAATGCGCAATCCGTCGATCGTCTGATCGGCAGCCATCCCCGCCAATCCAGCCGGCGGTGAGCCGCGAATGAGCCGTTGCAATACCGTCTCCGCCTGGTCGTCGGCGTGATGTGCAAGAATCACGCCGTCCAGTTTGTTGCCATCGACGACGCGGCGGAAAAGCTCCAATCGCACGGCTCGGTAGCGGGCCGATGGATTGGATGGAAGCTCGCGCATCGAAGGTTCGATCTCGCTGCGTCTGGCCAATTCGAGCGGCAACTTCAACGTGCCGGCAAGACGCCGCACAAATTCCCCATCTCCGTCGCTTTCGGCGCCGCGCAATTCATGATCGAGATGAACCACATGCAACCGAATATCCCGCCGCGCGCTCAGCAACAGCAGCAACGCCACGCTATCCGCTCCCCCGCTCACACCAACCGCCCAGGCTTTGCCCGGAGGAAGCTGTAACGAAATGGCCGCCGGCTCAGTCATCACGTGATATGATAATGCCAACAGGAGACGATGGTGGCGTCGATTCGCCGGGTGCGACAGATTCAATGGACCGTTTGCGCCACTCTGGCCGCGGCAATGTTCGCCGCCGCCTTTGCGCAAACGCCGGCCACCCAGCCCGCGACTCAAGCCGACGATCCGACGGTTCAATGGCTCCTCTCCCAAGCCCCTTTAGCCACCGCGCCGTCAGCGGACCTGAGCGCCATCCCCGCGACCGCGCCGGCGGCGCTTGTTTCCGGCCAGCATCACCGCGATGAATCACGCCTTGGCGAAATTACTCTCAGCAATGGCCAGACGCTCAAGGGTCGCCTCTCGACGACACTCGGTCAGCCTCTTCGCGTTTGGGAGGAGGAAAAGAAGCAATATGAGGATATTCCATTCTCCCTGATCGACTCCATGCGGGCCGTGGTTGTCTGGGAGCGGATGGAGCAAGAATGGAAGTTCAAGGAAAGCGGCAGCGACGTGAAGGAATATAGCGGCCGCGGCTATCCAACCAGGTTTACCAATTACCAAATGACCCTGACCGATGGGACAACCGTCAGCGGCTCCATCGCCGATCCCATCTATCTGGAAACCCCCGATGGCGAAAAGACATTCATTTTGCATAAAACCGACACCGGCCAGCCCGGGCAGACCATGACTGATCTGGTTTATGTGCAAGCCGTCCGCTTCACCGATCAAAAGTGATACTTGTCTTTCGCGCCAATAGGGTAAATACTGTGAAGGCGTCCACCGGAGGGACGTTCACCAGATAAGTCTTCAACGAAGAGGCTTTCAACGGCGGAGTTTGGCGTTCGACTCCAGCCCACTCAGATTCGTAACGACCCACGCGAGACGAGGACACAATTTATGCTGCCGCGGATCGAAGAATTGGAGCGACGACAGCTCCTCAGCGGGCTTGGTTTGTCAGCCGCCCAGAATTTTCCAGCCGGCAATTCACCGGCCCAGATTGTTACCGCGGACATCAACAGCGACGGCTTTCCCGATTTGATCGTCGCCGACGAGTCGGATAACCGAGTCGGCGTCCTCTACGGCCTGGGCAACGGAACATTCACTACGCCCTTTGAATACCAGGCGGGCAAAAGCCCCGATGCCGTCGCGGTTGCCGACGTCAACGGCGATAGTCATCCGGATTTGATCGCCGCCAGCGCGACCAAAGGCCTGGTGAACGTGATGATCTCCAACGGCGACGGCACCTTCGCCCCGCCCGTGAAATACGCCGTCGGCGCCACGCCCGATGCCCTGGCCACAGGAGTTCTCAACTCGTCCTATTCCGCCGCTAACGTCGATATCGTCAGCGCCAACGCCGGCAGCGACAATGTGAGCGTCCTGATGGGCAACGGCGACGGCACGTTCTACTCGGCCGTGAATTATTCGGTCGGGTCCGACCCCGTCGCGGTCATCCTGCCGATTCTGCAAACCAACAGCAGCGCCATTGATCCCGATATCGTCACGGTGAACCAGGGCAGCAACACCATCAGCGTGCTACTCAACAACCAGAACGGCACGTTCAAGTCCGCCGTCAGTTACGCGGTTGGAAATGATCCCACTTCAGTTGTTGCCGCCGATCTTACCGGCGATGGCGATATGGACCTGATCGTCACCAATAAGGCGGACAACACGGTCAGCGTATTGCTCGGCAATGGCGACGGCACGTTCCAGCCGCAAAAGGTTTACCCCGCCGGCAAAGGCCCCGTCGCCGTCGCCGCGGCCGATCTGACCGGCAGCCACACGCCGGCGCTGATTGTCGCTGACCAGACAAGCGGCATGATCAGCGTTCTCCTGGGCAATGGTAACGGGACGTTCCAATCACGCGTGCCCTTTTCCGTTGCAAGTGCGCCCGTCGGCATCGTGGCGGCGGATTTCAATCTTGATGGCGGCATCGATGTCGCCACGCTCAGCCAATCCGGCGATGATGTCTCGGTCCTGCTCAACACGGCGGATGTCCCCACCTTCAGCTTCGCCAATGGCATTTTCCTGGGAACCGGCACGCCCGGGTCGGACACGATCCTGGCCCACACCAATGCCGCCGATACCAGCGTCATCCTCAAGATCAATTCGGTTAAGAAATCGGAGCCGATTTCGCAAGTCTCTTTGGTCAGCCTCAGCGGCGGAGCCGGCAATGATTCGATCAACGTCAAGCCCGGCGTCCCCCTGGCGATTGTGAACGGCAACGGCGGGAACGACACCATCAACGCTTCGAATTCCGCTCAGGACTTCCTGCTCGGTGGGGCCGGAAATGACCTGATCGAGGGCGTCGGCGGCGGCGTATCCGCCAATGGCGGCGGCGGCAACGACACGATCCTTGCCGGCGCCGGCAACGGCGCTACGCTGAACGGCGGCGCCGGCGACGACAGCGTCGCCGGCGGTCCGGGTTCAGACCTCCTTATTGGTGGCGCTGGCGTCAACACCCTTGTCGGCGGAACCGGACTCGGTCAGGACACCATCATGGCCAATCCCGGCGATAGCGTCATCCCCAATAATGCGCAAGTTGAATATAGCTGAAGACACAAACTTGACGGCACCGCCTCTGGCCCCTCAAATAGCCGACCGCGATCGGGAATGACCCTGAGAATCGCCCCTGAGAATCGCGGAGTGAGGATTGGTTTGTTGGTCCGCCCCATCATTGAAACTCTGGAACTGCGCGTCCTGCTGCAAGGCGTCACGTTCGTCCCGCACGTTGATTACGGAACCGGCACTGACGCTCAGGGCATCGCCGTCGCCGACTTTAACGGTGACGGAATTCCCGACGTGGTCGTTGCCAATAAAGGCAGCAACGACATTTCCGTTTTCGCGGGCAACGGCGACGGCACGTTCGCCCCCAACCACAACTATTACACCGCTTATTACCCCGTCGCCGTCGCCGCGGCCGACCTGACCGGCGACGGCCACGAAGACATCATCGTCGCCAACAACACCAGCAATTCCGTGAGCGTCCTGCTCGGCAACGGCAACGGCACATTCAAGAATCACGTGGATTATCCGGTCGGAACGCACCCCGAGGGCATCGCCGCGGCCGACCTGAACGGCGACGGCAACCTGGATATTGTCACTGCCAATTTTGTGGATAGCACCGTCAGTATCCTCATGGGCAACGGTGACGGAACCTTCAAGCCGCAGGAGGTTCTCCCCGTCGGCAACGGGCCCAGTTCCGTGGCCATCGCCGACCTGACGGGTGACGGCGACCAGGACATCATCACCACCGATCTGAATTCACATTCCATCACCATCCTCATGGGCAATGGCGACGGCACCTTCCAGGCGCCGCGAACGTACAACGTCGGCACCGATCCCGAATCCGTCGCGGTCGGCGATCTCACCAACAACGGCACACTCGACATCGTTACCGCCAACATTGTGGGCGACACCGTCAGCGTCCTGCTGGGCAACGGCAACGGCACCTTCAAGCCGGCCATGAATTTCTCCACCGGAACCGGCCCGTATTGCGCTCCCGATTCGGTGGCCATTGCCGATGTGAACAATGATGGAATCCCCGATATCGTCACCGCCGACGGAGGATTCAACTATTCGATCGCCAATGCCGTAGCTATTTTGTTCGGCAACGGCGACGGCACCTTCGGCGCGCCGGAGTTTTACACCGTTGGCAATCAGCCCACCGGTGTTGCCGTCTCGGATCTCAACGGCGACGGCAAAGAGGATATCGTCAGCTCCAATGGCTACGACGGCAGCTTCAGCGCTCTTATAAATAACACCAGCGGCATCGTCGGCATGCCGACGATCACGCAAAGCGGCTCGACACTTATCATCACCGGCACCTCCGGCCCTGATTCCGCGCGCCTGCACGTCAACAACAGCGACAGCCTGGTGGTGAAGATCGACGGGCTGCGCGAATTATTTCCGGCTCCTTCGATCACGGCAGTCACGATGTCGATGGGGGCCGGCAACGATTCGGTTTTCATCGGCAATGGGGCGCCATCGACGATTGTTCGTGGCGGAAGCGGCAATGACACCATTATCGCCGTCAACAGCGCCTCCGATACCCTGGCGAGCAACACGGGCCATGATTCGATTGAGGCGATGAACGGCAATGATCTGCTTAAAGGCAGCCATGGACGCGACACTCTGGTTGCGGTTCGGGTAACTCCCGCTTAATTGGCGGAAGCGGCGCCGATACCATTGTGGCCACCGGCGCTGCGGGCCTCACCGGGTTAGATACCATCGTCGCCGGCCCCGGACCCGATTCGATCCTTGCCACCGCCTCTGACAAGCTTAGGAAGATCGACGGTAACGACCATTTGGACATTACCTAGACTTTTGCCCTGCGAGGGAATATTTCCCGCCGAACGAGCGAACATTGAATTATCGCCGGACGTACAACTGATGCCGGAGGCCCCCAATTAATCCTGCCCGGATGTAACGATGGTTGTCCTGCTCAGTCTTTATTGACATTAGGACATTGCCGCGCTAAATTGGCGGCTGGCAGCAGATTGGGGGGTATGGTCGATTGGCGGTCTTCCCTGCCCGTAAGAGGAGGATATGGATGTTGTCTTCGTCGTTCCCTCCTTCTCGACTTCGCTCTACCCCTAAATCCGGACGTTCTAAGCAGCAGGCGAGCGCACTCTGGGCGGCGATCGAAGCATTGGAACCCCGCCGGCTCCTGGCCGCGCATCTCCACGATACCAACCCCCAGCCATTCAGCTTTGAAGCCCCGACGATCATCCCTGTTCCCGCCGGCGATCGCCCGTTTGATAATTCAATTCAACTTGTCGACTTGGGCAACGGCGACTTGGACATCGTCTATTTAGGCAATGAGGGAGTAACCGTCTTCATCGGCAACGGAGACGGGACCTTCAAAGCCCCAACCATTTATCCAGTTGCAGGGGACAGCGGCGCAATTTACGCCGACATGGTCATCACGGGCGTGAACGGTGTGCCGAACCTCAATGGCGATGGGCATCCGGACATTGTGGTGGTCGATTCGCCTTCATCCTATCCGCGCCCAACCGGCCAAGAGGGGTCGCTAACCGTCCTTCTGGGACTGGGCAACGGAACATTCCAGACTCCCCAGGATTATTCCAATGTCGGCCCCAATGCACGCGCAGTAACCGTGGGCGATTTCGGTATCACGGGCAAGCCCGACGAAGAAGACCTGGCCGTCGCCAATTTCTACAATCGCTCCGTCACATTGATTGGCGGCAATGGGGATGGCCACTTCACCAAGGATTACGCCTCGAACACGCCGAATTCGAACAAGCCGACGACGCTGGGCGTCGGAAACGGTCCATTTTCGATTCTCGCCATGGACCTGAATGGCGATGGCTTTGCCGATTTGCTCGTTGCCAACGACGAGGATGGCACCACCAGCATCCTGATGGCCAACGGCAACGGCACTTTCGTTCCACAATTCGTGATGCAGGGCACGGACCAGCTCTCGACAGCCGTCTTCAATGGCACAAGGATGCTGGTTGAGAGCGACGCGGGCCCGGAAGCTACTGTCGCCGGAACATCCGACGATCCCGCGCCATCTTCGGGTGAGGAGGACGGCGATATCGAAGTATTCGAAAATTTAACTGCCGAGAACGCGAT
>JBEKYH010000037.1:0-18140 GCA_049511115.1 Tepidisphaeraceae bacterium
CACAACCGACGCGATCAAAAGCGCCCCGATAAGCCACATGTTGCAGCGGATGACGCGCCATACATCGGCGCCGTTCCTCTGATGGGAGGAGCCGGCGCCGGCGACGAACCCCCCGGCCGGCATCATCGCCGGGATATTGAGCGGCTGCATTGCGGAGGTCGCGCGCGGCAGTCGTAGCGTGGTCTGAGGAAGCGTGGTCATCTATTTTCTCCGTTTACCCGAGAACTAGTATTCCATCATGTTGCCATAGGTTCAAGGAAATCTTCGCTTTTCTCCGATTTTTCCGATTATGTCCTATAATTAACACGATCCGAACCGTTCACATTTTATCAAAAAATCGGGGCCAATCGCCCTTCATCTTAGGGGCATCATCGCCCAACTGCGTTTTTCATTGCCCCAATGCGCTTAATACCCTGGCCGACAGGTCCTGAACCCTTACCCGCATCAGCGGGTCGAATGCCTGGTTGGCTCCCCGCGCATCACTCATCGCTTTGAGCGCCAAATTGACCTGCTGCAACGCATCCTGCGGCCGATTTAACCGTAAGTAGCCTTCTCCCAAGTGGTAATATACGTCGGGGAAGGGCTTTTGCGCTGCCGCCGCCGCGGCCTTTTGCAGTATGCCCATCCCTTCCTCCGTGTTCCCGCCGAGAATCAAGAGCCATCCATACGTATCCTCAAGCGACGGGTCGGTCGCTCCGCGGGCGTTGGCAAGGTCAATGGCGTGCCGCACATCCCGCAGGCCCTCTTCCACGCGCGGCGGCGTGAAGTCGTCGGCGCACAGCGACGCCAGATTGTTAAGTGCGGTAACGTTGTCTTTGTTTATGGCGAGAATCTGATTGTAAACGGCATACGCTTTATCCGCCTGTGGCGTCGGCTGCGCCGTGGCGTAAATCATTCCCGCCAGCTCCAGAACTGGAACGCGCTGGGCGGGAGGAAGTTGGTTCGCCGCGCCAAGCAACGGCTCGACGGCCGCGATGGCAAGATCGTCTTGACCGTTCTCGTGGTAGAGCATGACCAGTTTCACAGTCCACCGCGGATCGCTTCCCTGCCGCTGGCGGACAATACTGATGGCGGCGTCAAGGCTGATAACCTTGGCAATCGTGTCAACTATTGCATACGCGGCGCCCGAGTTATTCTGGGAATCGGCGATTGTCAGCGCCTGATTAAGATCGCTGCCCGCGCCCGCTTTATCGCCTACGCCGGCCTTGGCCTGACCACGCAGTCCCCACGCCCACCACAACTTATCATCCTGCTTCAGCATCGTATCCGCTATCGGGATCGCGTCCTTGTATTGGCCAACGTCCACTAATAAGTCCAAAAGGGTTTGAATCAGCGCCTGGTTTCCGGGAATGGCATTAAGAGACACTTCGCAATTCTGCAGTGCCTGGTCGTTCTTACCCATCATCTGGTAGGTCTGAACGATGGCCAGCGCCAGATCGGCGTTGGTCCTTCCGTCAGGCTGATTGAGGCCGTCCTGCAGAATCTGCAGCGCCTGATCCAGCCGCTTGGGCGGATAGGCGGAATAAACCTCGGCCAGACGCAGACGAATGCTGACGTCCTCCGGGTGGCCGCGCAACGCCGTCTGCAGAATGGTGGCGGCTCGGTCCGCGTCGAGTTTATCCAGGTAGCAATTGGCCAGGTCCGCCATTATTTGCGCGTTGTCGGGGTTGATTTGCAGCGCGGCATTCAGGTCGTTGATTGCACCATCCACATCGGGTGGCGACTGCGACAAGTGGATGTTGGAGCGCACCTCCAGCGCCGTGAGGCTGTTGGGATCGGCCGCCAATGCCTTGGCGTCGTGCTCCGCGGCGGTGGAAAGGTTGTGGGAATCCAATTCTAATTTGGCCCAGACTGACTGCAGGTTTGCCACCTGCGCGGCGTTGGAGGCATTCTCCTCCAGCAGCGCCTTGATCTCGGCCTCGGCATCGGCGGTTCTGCCCGCGGTTATCAGTATGTTGATGCGCTGCTGCCGAATCGGCAAGCTCTTGGCCGCGTATGGGGTCAGGAAGTTAATCGCCTCATCGTACTTTTTGTAATTCACCAGCAGGTTGGCATAGCTCGTGATCAAATTGGCTAACCGGGGAGTGCCCTTGGCGCGCCGTATCGCTTCGGCGTATGCGGCTTCGGCTTTTTCAGGTTGATTCGTCTGGGCATACAACTGGGCCAGCATCTGCGGCACGTCGGGCTTTTCCGACCAGCCCGTCCGCGCGTCGAGCGATCGAATTGTCTTTTCCGCATCAGTAGGGTCACTCCCATTGCGGTAAATGTCGGCCAGCGTGCGATACATCTCCGGATCGTCGGGAAAACGCTTCACCGCCTCCTTCATCACCGCGACTGCGTTCGAGGCTGCGGCTGTCGCGCCGTCACGGTCGGCCATGCGAATTTTGTCATTCGCGTCCTGCACCTCCGCCGCCGCCAGCTTCAGGTAAATATCAGGAAACTGGGGATTATCCTTCAGAATTTCCACCAGGTCGTTCGCAGCCGCATGGGCTTCACCGTGTTTCACCTCATAGTCGCTGCGAAGGAACAGGAACCCGGCATCATTCGGGAATTCGCGCCTCCCCTCCTCAATGGCGACCATTGCCTTGTCCGGCTGATTGAGTTGCTGGTAGCAGTCGATTTCGTCCTTGAGCATCAGTGCGGCGTATTCACCGACGCCCTTTTTCTGAATCGCCGTGTCATAGTTCTCGATGGCCTGTTGGAATTGCCCGCTGTCCTGGTACGCCTGCCCCATATCGAAGTAACTCATGCCGAATTCCGGAAGGGCGCTGATCAACTGCCTGCCGATGTCCAGCTCGCTCTTTACGTCCTTCTTCGCCTGGGCTACCTCGAACTCAAGGAGCAAGCCGTGCGCCTCGTCGAAATTGGCGTCTTGAAGCTTCCTAAGATAGGGCGGGATCTTATCGAATTGCTTCGTCTGGATGTAGAGACTGAAGAGATCATTCCAGACGTTCACATTATTGGGGTCGGCCGCCTCGGCATCCTTCAGATAGTGTTCGGCGAGGTCTGGACTGTAACTTTGGGGTTGCAAGTCCTCCAGCGCCAAGGCACGGTCGTGGGCAACGACTTCGGAGTCCTTTTCGACGACCTGATCCTCCAACTGGTTGTGTAGAGTGGTTAGGTCGGCCTCCGAAGCGCCCTGGTATTTCTTCACGAGGAGCACTAAGTTCGGCTCGTTGGGGTGTACCGCCAGCACCTTCTGCACAAGATCGAGCGCCTTGGCCCGTTGTTTATTCGCGTCAAACTTCAGGGCAATACCCACCGCGGTTCGTACATCGCCACTGTCCGGTCCCTTGGCCATGGCCTGCGTAAGAAGGCTGGCCGCCTCGTCGGGATTCTGCATCGTGGACACCGCGACATCCGCCTTGTTCCGCAGTTCTTGCGGCGTGTCCTGGGGCAACTGGCTGAAGAGCGCCTTAAGCTTGTCCGCGTCGGCGCTTGGATCCATAACCAGCATCTGCAGGCGGATCACGTCCGTGTCATTGGGAGTGGCGCCGCGAAGATAATTTAACTGGTCGTTGGCCTCGCTCTTTGCCTCCGTTGATCCGTCCGCAAGCAGCCCTTCCACGAACAATTTCCGCGCCAGAATAAACTTTGGATTGGCTTGGATGATCTGCCTGAAATGCGCCTCCGCCTGGCTGCGGTCGTCCGCGACGCGGCACGCATTGGCGAGCAGGCGGATCACCTCGGGATCCGTCGCCGCTACCCGGCAAAGGTAGTCAAACTGCTGGCTTATCTCATTGGTTGCCTGCTCCGATGCGTCATTAAAAAGATCCGTCACCAGCATCTCGCGGGCGCGCAGCGACGTCGGATCGTCGCTGATGTACGTTCTTAGATACACCTCCGCCTGCGCTCGCTCCGTCGCCGCGTCATAGGCGTTGGCCAGCAGCCAAATCAACTGCGGGTCCTTCGACAATCGCGTGTCGCTCGCCATCGCGGTGGTGATGGCTTGAACCGCGGCGACGAAATTATGGTCAATAAGAAGATACCGGGCTTTCGTTAACGTGAGCAGCTTGACGTGCTGCGCGTCCTGCCCGGCGTTAGCCATCTGCTGCAGATTGCTGGTGATGTCGGCGCTCAGGGCGGCTTTCGCCTTATCATCGGTTTCGGTGGACAGCGCGCCCGTCTCCAACTCCGAAAGGGCCTCGAGTTCAAAAAAACGCTGCCCGCCGACGGAAGCCGAATTCGCGCTGGAACCGATGTCGCTCTTAAGCGTTTTAATGGCCTGGTCGCGAAGGTCGGGCATCGACGCTGCAAGGGACGAGGCATCGACAACCACACCCGGATTGGCCCCTTGATTCTTAAACAGCGCGCTGAGGATCGAGTGTGCCCTCGCGTAGTCGTGGTTGAAATAGTCCGTTTGCGCCGCCTGCAGGCTGATCTTCGCGTACAGTGGTTCTTTCCCCGTCATCAGGGCGAGCGCCGTATCCATCTCGTCGTTGGCTTTGAGCCGGTGCTTGTCGCGGCTGTCATCCGCGCTGTGATCCACGTCGGCCAGGCTGCTTTCCACCTCCGCGGCGGAATAATGCATTGTGGGACTTTTGCCCTGGCTTTTAAGGACGTCGGTCATTTCCGCTTCTGCCTTCTGATACCAATCCGTCACCGACGACGGCTGCGTGGTGGCCCCTTGGTTGGCCTGAGCCTCGAGCTGGCCGCGGTGAATGTCCATCAGCGCCAGATAGAACGGCAGGTCGGCGTTGACCTCGCCTTTTGCAGCGATCTGCTGGGCGAGCAAATCGCGCATCTTTTGTTCGGTGTCAGCCAGCGGGATTCGCGGCGTGTCGAGCGAGGGTTGAGCGGCGGCGGCGGCCAGGCCGGCGGGGTCGTCGGTGATTAATTCTTTTATCCACTCCTGCGCGATCGTGGTGTAGAGAAACACTTGGGTGTCGGGAATCTCCTTCCGCAATTCCTTGAATTCGGGGTGGGCCGTGTCATCCGACGCCTTGCTCAGGATATCCAGAAATTGAGTAGCCCGGTCGGTGGCGCCGCGGTAGGCCTCAAGGAGGCGGTCCGTGTTCATCCCCGCTGGATTGGCCAGTTGCTCGCGCCAAAACTCGACCAAGTCGGCGACGGCGGGAAGATATTCCTGCGGAACATCCGCCGGGTAGCCGGGATTTATTTCCAATGCGTGCTCCCAGGCATCGCGGTCCTGCTGCTTGGCTGCGAATTCCGGGTCCTGCAGGCCTAGTTCGTGCAACGCTACGCCATACTGTCTCCACAGGTCCGGATCATTGGGCGAAGCGGCCACCGCCCTGGACCAATTGGCGACGGCCCCGCGCCAGTCCTTGTTGTTGCCCGCGTCGACCGCCGCCTGCCTGAACTGGGCCGCGCTGCCATGCACGAGGGTCTTTTGCGCGACGTACACCACGCCCACTGCGCCGATCGCGCACGCCGCGAAAATTCCGATGAAACGAGTATTGACCCGACGTGCCATATCGTCGCTTTCTCCTCAATTGCCTTGTTCAGTTCACTTCGTGGCGGTATGCAGCTTGTTCCAATCCGGCAGGGACTTTTCCACTTCACCCAGCGAATCATTCAGGAAATTCGTCATCGTAGCCACCGAGACGTGGTGGTCCGGATCACTTGGATCCAATGTCATCAACTCCACTTTCGCGTAATATCCGTACTTCTCAAATAGATTCTGCAGGCTGATGCGCACATCCAGCGGATCGCTCGCATAGTGCCCGTTGACGTGGAAGAAATAGGCCACGCTCCGATCCACGCGCGCCTTGGCGCTGGAATCCTGGAAGTTAATGAAACGCACACCCATCTTGCGCCCGTTGGGGAGGGTCCATTCCGGAAAGTTCTTATCCGTTGGCTCAAAGCCGTCGGCGATGTAGCAACGGTCAGGCACGTGGGCGACCGTGTCGACAATGCCGGTGTAATAGGTAACGCCCATGTTGATCGCGGCGTCGGGAAAACGCTCCTGAACGCTGCCCAGAGCGAACTGGCGATGCTTGTCGTCCTTGTTCTTCAATTCCTGCTGCAACATCGCCCATCGGCCCGCAACATCTAGGCCGGCCAAATCCTTCGTAAGGGCTTGCTCGTCAGGCTTCTTGGGATCACCATCGTCGTAGAGGCTTGTAATGAACAGAGCCGCCGGTTCGCAGTCATGGCTGCTAAGAGACAGATAATCGCGGAAGATGTACTTGTCGGTGCCCAGAACCTCTTGCAGATCAGGGTCCAGCGGTTTGTCGAGGGAAACCTGAGCCCAATTGCCCATCAGCGGCGGCATCTGATCCAAATTGCGCACAAGGGGAACGGCCAGCTTCTTGAAATGAAGGTCCTTATTGAAGACCAGAAAGTTGAGCGCCGCCGCGGCCGCCGCCAGGACCACGACAGCGGCGATGAAACCGGGCTGAAGATACGCCTTCATCGCCCCCGGCGCGGCCTTCGCCCGAGGTGGGGCCAGCATGCCTGACGCCGCGGGGTTCATGCCCACGTCCATGCTCATAAGCGCCTCCCGTCCGCGTCAGCGGGTTTGATTGCCGCGTGTGCGCCGTTGGGGCCCTGCCGGCCGGCTGCCGCTGGCTGCGGCGGCAAACCGCGCGGCGAAAACGATCGCGGGACCGATGACCGTGCGGGCCGGACTCCCCCGGAAATGCGCGCCACCGGAGGCGGAGCAATCGAGACCAGCGCCGGCGCCGTGCGCTGTACAAAAGTGTGCGCCTCGTGATGGCGGTGCTCGGCCTCTTCAACGAACATCTGATCCAACGCCCAGCCCACCGCCAGGATCAACAGGAACGCCGGCATCAGCATGATCAGCCCCACAAATTGGTGCGCGAAATTCTCCGACAACTCCGGGCTGACGTAGTGATCCAGCAATCCCTGCCCTGAGACGCGCATGACGTTGCAGAAGATCGCAATCGGGACCGCCGACGCGACGATCAGCAGCTTTTGCCACAGTGACCGGCCCGACAAAAACGCCACCGCCGCCGCTACCGAGATAAAGGTCATCAGCGATCGCAATCCGGCGCAGGCTTCGGCGACGTTGAGGGTGCGCAACGCGTTGTCATGTCCGGATATTTCGATCTTTGTGCCCGATGCATCAGCCGGCACGCCCGTCATGTTCAGAACATCCACCGCGACATTGGCCGCCAACGTCTGCAACGGCCCGGCCACTTCGCTGTACACCAGGCCCGGCCAGGGAAGGGCGCAGACCAGGAACGCAATGGGAAACCAGGTGACTTTCATCACCGCCCACCCGGCCAGCAGCAGCACCATCCCAAACAGCGTGACCACCATGCCGAAATCCTTGATGAAATCGTTTTGGCCGGGATAGATGCCGTACACAAACAAGAGCAGCCCAAACACCAGAATCGCCAGACCCGTCCAACTGGTGCGCCGCGGCGCCCCAAGGAGCTGGTCGCGGTTCACATAAAGGTAATACAAACCGATCAGCGGCACGCACATGGCGTGGCCCCAGTTCGGCTCCCCGTAAAATGGATTGGTCTTATCCCACAGCCGCCGTAGATTGGGCCAGAAGACGCAGCAGAATAGCGCCGTGAGAACGCCGATTTTCGTCCACGTCACGGCAGGAAGTCCAAAATAGAGTTGCTCGGCTTGCGCGTCCATCGGCGCATCGTCCGCCGCCGATGCCATCGCCGCGGGCGCAATGTCGTCCAGAGGCACAGCCGCTTGAACTTCCAGAACCGGTTCGCTCATGTGTTACGACTCTCCCCAAACTGCTCATCGGTCAGCGTTCCAGGCTAATTGCCCAATGTTAATTATATACTATCCACCCCGCCCTGAGACATAAGTTGCGGAGATACCTGAGTTTTAACCCGCCACTCAGGCGATTTCGCACCACCCACAACGTCCTTGGCCCATAAAAAACCCCGGCATCGACTGCCGGGGCTGGCGAATTAAGCCGGGCAGCCGGTAACGGCTCCTTACGGATTGACGTTACCATTGTTGGGCGCATAGTTTATGTCATACGTGAAGCCAAACCCGTAGGATACTCTAAACGCATTGCGCAACGCTGCGATGAACGGCGCCAGGTAATTCGTGCCCACGTATACGACATCATAGGGCTTCAAGTAGATGTCTGGCTGCAAACCGGCATAAACCTTATCCAGGTCGATGCGCACAAATACTTCCTTGTTCGGCCCGACGCGGCGAATGATCTCGCTGCGACCGGGAATGGCTGCCTGGTCAAACATGCCCGCCGAGATAAGCGCCTGCTTCAGGTCGATCTTCCGCGCGGTCAGGCTGTACACCCCGGCGCGCGCCACGTGGCCGCCCATATAAAATTCACCGCTCACTGGGTCGGGAATATAGATCAGGTCGCCAGGATGAATAACAATATTGTATTGCAAGTGCCCCGCGCGTAGCTCCTTGAGAGGCACGCGAATGACACGCTGCGCATAAGGGCTGGGGGCGTTGAATTTGAACCCGCCCAATCCGCTGGGACCACCCGACGGCTCCGTGCTGGCTTCCTGGGTTGTTGACTCCTGCGTCGCGTTGGGCCCAATGAGGGTTGTGGGCGCCTCGACGGTCCCCGGCCCATTTGCAGCCGGCGAATTCGAAGCCGGCGCGGGTTGCAGCGGAACCGCCTGCCCTTCCACCAATCCCGTTGGTGGAGCCGTATTATCCGGAGTCAGCAGCGGAGTGGACGGCTGGGTCGGCGCGGCCGAAGTGCCGTTGCTATCCAGAAGGCTCGGCTCTCCCGGCGCGGGATTGCCGCGCGCGCCCGGGGGGGCAAGCAATTGCGTCGTTGGCGTGTTCGCCGGGCTGGGAGCCGACTGATCGGGACCCGTCTGGTCGGAAGGCTCCGTCGCCGGCGGCGGCGGCGCGTGATGCGGCTCCTCAGGCTGGCGGATGACATATAGAAAATCCACGCCTTCCGTCTGGGCCGGCGACTTCGACGCAATCAGCGCGTCGAGCATGCGGAAATCGTTTTGCAGGATTTGGTACTGTCCCGGAGAACCCACGTTCCCGTACATGCTGAATACCCGGGCTCGCTCTTCGGCAACCGTTACCGTGACGCGAGCATTGTTGAGCTGGCCTTCGGCCTTATACGCCTGGCTGATGACGTCCTGGAGTTCTCCTTCGGTGTAACCAATCGCGTAAATTGGCTTTACGAAGTCCAGGGAAATGTACCCGGTCTCACTGACGCGCACCGTCTTGACGCTGGCTCCCGTGCCTTCTCCCAGCAGATCGTAAACCGTAACGTCAACTAGGTCGTTCCTGCCGATGCGATAGTCCCCTTGGGCGGGGTCTAAGTCCTCCGGCTGAACGTCCGTGGCATTGGAGAATATGTCCTCGGGTTCTTCGGAGGCTGGATCAAGTGTATCCAGGATGGGCTTGACCAATGGAGCGCTATACAACGGCCGAATATTCGGCTCGGTGGGGTCAAGGAAGCTGTTAATCTCGCCCCCTTCTGCCAGATCAAGTTTCCCATTGTAACAGCCGCTCAGCAGCAGTCCGCTCAACGAAAACGCCAATGCAGGTATAACGGCAGCCAGCCGAGGTCGAGTCCACCAGCCGGCCTTGTTTGTATTTGAAACAAGACGCAAGACGCGCTCCTTCCGTATAATGTCGCAAGACCCTCAAGAATTCGGCCTGAAACATTCGCCACTTTTAATGATTCTTCCGAATAGGCATATTGCGCCAAATCGGTAAGGAAGGCAAACTGCAAACAATGGCTAAATAACTGGTTTGGGTGGGGTTATCGGACACTGGGGGGCAAAATGAGGAGATTGCTTTATCGGGCAGGCGCCCTGCGCGGACGTAAAAGTAGAGCAAAGCTTGCCGCGCAGAAAAGTACAACCGAAGTGGGCTCAGGCACGGGTGTCGCAATAAACCCGTGGGGTATACCATTGCTGTCAAAATAGTCGCCCACAATGGTCGTGCCATCGATACCGTTCAGCACCGTACCATTCACCCCCAATGGATCATCAAGGGTAGTATACGTCGAACCGTCAAAAATAAAACCATGAGAAATATCGTTGCTGTCTTGGTAGCTCCCTACAATGACATTGCCATACAGGCCATTTGCGTCCGTAAAGGGGCCGGTCTCACTGTTGCCAAAGGGGTCACTTATTGTGGTGTATGTCCCCCCATTGTACACGTACCCAAAGCTGGTAGTTCCCAAGCCAATGCCACGTACAAAAAAAGTCCCGACAACAGATGAACCGGAAATTCCGTTGGCTGTGGTCCCAACCGTGCCGCTGGTGGGGTCATCAAGCGGCGTGAATGTTGATCCATTGTAAAGATAGCCGTGCTCCTGAAAATTGGCGTCTTCATACGACCCGGCGAGAAGGCTCCCAGAAATTCCCGATATGCCGCTACCGTTGGCCGCCAATGGGTCGTCGAGCGTCACATAGGTCGAGCCGTTAAATATGAAGCCCTGAAGAAGGCCGCCAACCGTGTCGCGGTAGCCGCCGACAACCGTCGAACCCAAAACGCCACTTGCCGTTGTTATCGCCGCCGATGGTGCAGTGAGCGTCGTGAAGGTTGATCCGTCGTAGATGAATCCACTCGATTGTGAACTATTCGCGGTTCTAAATGTTCCCACGATCGTATTGCCAGAAATGGCAGCGGCATTCGTTCCACCCCCAACGCCCGCCGCCGGGTCATCCAGCGTTGTGAATTGATACACGGTCTGCCCGCGCGCTGCCGGCTGTAATAGCCCCAGCGAGCAAACCAGCACCGCAATCGACACGACCGTTGCCGAATTCCGCATATTCTTCCGCCCTTCAGTCACGCAGCTAGGCGGCGAGGAATGAGATGTCACAAAAACATCCACAACCGAAGGCTAGTTTATACTCATCCGCCGCGCCGCGCGTCAAGAATTTAAAATAATTTAACCTCACGCCAACGTTCCCCTCCATGCCGCACCCCTACTATATATGTGTCCACCAACCCAATTCCGGCAAGAAAATAGCCCTTCGCATGCACATAACTACATGTGAATCCCCCAAAAAGTGTGCGGATCTGTGCGGAAGTGTGCTATCGCACCGTATTCGGTCTACTGCACAAAAGAAGGTCGCCGCTTCATATCGGCGATGGCCATTTCCAGCACCTGAAGATCAACCGGTTTGGTCAGGTGGCGGCAAAAGCCCGCCTCGGCGCTGCGGGCCAGGTCGTCTTCCATGCCGTAGCCGCTGAGGCAGATGCCGACGAGGTTGTGCCGGTCGCGGAGCTGCCTCATGAGGTCCAGGCCGCTGCCATCGGGTAGGCCGACGTCGGAAATGACCAGGTCAAATTGCTGTTCTGATGCCGCTCGCAGGGCTGCCTCAACGCTTTCAGCCTCGGAGATTTCATGGTCCATGCTCAGTAGGCGCGACATGCTGCGGCGCGTGTCTTCGTGGTCTTCGACCAGCAAAATGCGCAGCCGATGCCCGGAGACCACGCCCCTGGTCCTCTCCCTGGCAGGATACGACGAAGCAGGGGCGGGCGCGGCCTCTGCCTTGGCGCTGCGTGCCGTCGGAAGAGTGAGTGTGAACGTCGCACCCTTGTTGAGGCCTTCGCTTTCCGCCGTGATCGTGCCGCCATGCATCTCCGCCAATCGCTTGCTGATCGCCAGCCCCAGTCCCAGCCCTCCAAACTGGCGGGTCACGGCGCGGTCCGCCTGCTCAAACGGCGTAAATATCTTGGCGATCGCGCCCGGGGCAATCCCAATTCCCGTATCGGTGATGGAAATGCGCAAAACGCCATCGGCTCCGCTGTCCGATCTCACGATGACGCGCCCGTCCTGCGGCGTGAACTTGGCCGCGTTACGGATCAGATTCCACAGCACCTGCTGAATCCGGATCGGATCGCCGGATACATGATGACTTTGCGCCCGCAGGTCACGGATGAGTTGCAGCCGGTTGGCTTCGATGTCGCCGCGGGAGATCTCCACGGCGGCGTCCACCAGGGCATGCACATCCGTCAACTTCGGATGCAACTCCATCTTGCCGTGCACGATTCGCGTGAGATCGAGCAGGTCGTCGATCAGGCGGGCTTCCAGTTCAACATTGCGATGCAGCAAATGCAGATGCCGCCGTACGGTTTGGGGCAGCGTCGCGTCGGCTGCCAGCGTGGCGACGGTCATCAGAACCGGAGTCAGCGGCGTCCGCAATTCATGGGACAGTGCCGCCAGGAAGTTATCCTTTGCGTGGCTCGCGGCTTCGGCCACGGCCCGCGCGGATTTCAGTTCGTCATTCTGCAATTGCAACTGCTCCTGCGCGATCCGCAGGCTCGACAGCGCCTCGGTTAGTTCCCGCTTTTCCTCACGCTCGGTCAAATCCGTGACCACCAGGCTGATCGCCTCGACCTCCTCAACGGGCAACGGATGGAAACTCAATTGCACGGGAATCAGCGAGCCGTCGCCGGCCGACAGAACGCAGCGCGTGGTTCGCGCACCGGGGCTGGCGAGGATTTCCGCCAATTCCCGCTGCTCGCTGGCGCGGATAAATGACTGAAGCTGCGACCCGATCACTTTCTCCAAGCGGGCCTGAACCATTTGCGCGAATCGCGCATTGGCGTAGAGAATCGCCCCATCGCGGGTCAGTGTCACGGCCCCCTCCTGCATCTGCTCCACAAACAATCTATACGGCTGCTCCGCCCCCTTGAGGCTGAAGACCTGATCGCCGTTGGGCCCGCTGACGATAAGCGAATCGACTTCGCCGTTGCGGATTGCCGACAGCGTCTCCTCGGCCTCGCGAAGACGGTTGCGAAGCTCCTCCAGCTCAACAACCGAGCGTATCTTGGTCTTCGGCGTTTCCATCAGGCTGTCCCCTCACTCAATGTCACCACAGGCCTGACGTCCAACCCCATGAGTACGCGCTCGGGATTTGAAAGGTCACCAATGAACTTGCGCAGCGGCTCAGGAAGCATTTTAATAAGCGTCGGCGCGGCGATGATCTGCTCGCCGCTGGCGCGCGTCGGCTGCTGGTGAATGTCAATGATCTCCAAATCATAGCGGCCGCGAAGATGTTCTTCGCAAAGCCGGCGGATGCTCTGGATGGCCCGCGTCGAGCGCGGCGTATTTCCCGTCACGAACAGGCGCAGCGTGTATCGCCCCCGCGATATCGCCGCCTCGGCAACGGCGCGCTCAAATTCCGCCGACCGGTCTATCGGCTCGGGTATTGTGGCCTCTTGGTCCACGATGGGCGGCTTGGTCTTCCTCATAAGCGACGGCCTCAAGTTACTGCTGCTTGATGTCCATGCCGACGAGGAATTTCTCCCGATCGGAAAGAATGCCAATCATGCGCTTAAGCGGCTCCGGCAATTTACGCACCAGCGTGGGCAGCGCCACGATCTGATCTCCCGCCGCTAACTGCGGGTTTTCCATCAGGTCGATTACTTCGATCCGGTATCGACCGGGCAGAAACTCCTCGCAGAGTTTCTTGAGGTTCGCGAAGGCGGCTAGCGATTTAGGCGTTTGCCCGGCTACGTAAAGACGCAGATTGTAAGACAAATCCCCTTCTTGCCCGGGCGGAGAATCCGCCAAACCGGGGGCTGATGATCGGATGGCGGTCATGCTATTTGATCCTCCGTGCAGCGGAATTGTTATTGCCGGCGGACCCCTTGGCATGGCCGCCGTCGGCCTTTCGACTCTTGGCCATCGTAGCGCGATCCTCAGCCAATGTCCGCTCGCGCAGTTCGTCGAGGGAAAGTTCCCTGATGATCTGTTCCTGCTCAACTTCGAATTGCCCCCGTAATGCGGCGATCTGAGCCTCCAGCGCGGCGCGCTTTCGATCCAGCTCGCGCTTCTTCGCGTCGATTTCCTGCTGGCGCAAGGCGCTGTCCGCGAGTTCCTTCGCTTCCTGCGCCAATCGAGCCGATCCGGTCAGCACGCCATCCGCCCCGGTGTAGACATCCAGCAGGTCAATTCCATTGGCGGAGATGACAAACTCGCGTATCTGATTGGAATGAGCCATTCCGCGGCTCTTGAGGACATATACGCCGCGGTTCCGCTCCCCGCCCAGCTCGATGTCACGGACCAGCAGCCAGGTGTCCATGACCGACGAGATGCCCATGTCGGTGCTTTCCTTGGCCATCTCGCCGCTGGTCAGATTCGTGAAAAACGTCGTGATCTGCCGGCTCTTGAGGAAATCGACCATACGAATCAGCATCGCATGAACGTCGCGCTCCTCGGCCGTTGTTGCGAAGTTACTGATCGGATCAACGATGACCGCCGAAGGATTGAATTCATTCACCCGCTTGTGCATCAGCGCCAGGTGCATCTCTATGCCGTGCAGGCTTGGCCGCGCATTGAAGAAATGCAGAAGCCCGCTCTTGACGTGCTTCGCAAGGTCCAGTCCGACCGACTTCATATTGCGGATGATCTGATGCTGGCTCTCCTCAAACGCAAAGTAGAGACATGACTCGCCGGCCCGGCAGGTAGCATCCGCAAAATACGCGGCCATGGTGCTCTTACCCGTTCCCGATGAACCGGTCATCAGCACACTGCTGCCGCGGAAATACCCCTGCCCTCCCAGCATCGCATCCAGCCGCGGGAGGCCCGACGAAACGCGCTCCATGCTGACCTGGTGATTCAGCGCCAGCGACGTAATCGGCAGCACCGAAATGCCCTGCTCGTCGATGAGGAATGGATACTCATTGGTGCCGTGCGTTGAGCCGCGGTACTTCACCACGCGCAGCCGCCGCGTGGACATCTCGTTATGGATGCGGTGATCAAGCAAGATCACGCAGTCCGAGACGTACTCCTCCAATCCCTGGCGAGTGAGGGTTCCGTCCCCTCGCTCACCGGTGATGACAGTGGTCAGCCCTTTTTCCTTGAGCCAATAAAACAGCCGGCGCAGCTCCGACCGCAAGATGGCCTGATTGCTCAACCCGGCAAACAGACTTTCAATGGTATCCAGGTGAACCCGCTTGGCCCCGATGCTCTCGATGGCATAACCAAGCCGGATGAACAAACCTTCCAGGTCATATTCGCCATTTTCCTCAATATCCTGGCGATCGATTTTGACATGATCGATGATAATTTTCTTTTCGGCGATCAATTGGTCCAGATCAAATCCCAGCGACGCGATGTTCTGCTTGATGTCTTCGGCGGTCTCCTCGAAGGTCATCAACACCCCCGGCTCGCCGAATTGCGTCGCCCCGCGCACGAGGAATTCGATTCCCATCAGCGATTTACCGCACCCAGGTCCGCCGCAAACCAGCGTTGGCCGACCCTTGGGCAGCCCCCCGTGGGTCACTTCATCGAGTCCGGAAATCCCCGTGGGGGCCTTAGCGAGTCCGGCTTTGGCTTCGTCGACTTTCCTGACGGTCTGATGTGTTCGGTTCACTCTCGAATCCCTCTGGCCGGCTTATCATCCCATTGCATACCACAATCTCCACATAGCGGGACACCGAGACCCGAATTATATCAAAATCGTCGCGCGGGAAATCAGGATTTTCAGAAGGATTGCCGGCCGCCCGAGGAAGCGCGGGCGTTTTGTTCCCGAATCACATCCCGCTCCCGAAGCGAATCGTAGATAGGAGGATTTCGCAGCAACTCGGGGATTGCGTATGCGGTAACCGACGCCGCCATCATGGGGAGAATCAGGCCCCAGGCGCCGGTCATCTCCAGCAGCAAAACCACACCGGTCAGCGGCGAACGCACGATGGCCGTGAAGCAGGCGGCCATGGCCACAATCGCAAATGCCGACGGTTCAAACGGCAAGTGGCGAAACTCCGAATTCACCAGGGCAAAGGCATTCCCGAGCAGAGCCCCCAGGACCAAAAGCGGCGCAAAGATGCCCCCCGGCGCGCCTGAGCCGTACGACGCCATAGTCAATACAAATCGGATCAGCAGCACCCAGGCGATAAAACTGAACGCGGTCCGGCCGGTAATGGCAAACTGGGTCAGATTATCCCCGCCGCCGACCACCGACGGACTGAACCACGCGATAAGGCCCGCCGCTGCGCCAACTAAGAATCCCTTGGCCCCGTTCGGCCAGCCCGCCGCGCGATCAGCCAGACGCAGCGTCCACAGAACCGAGACATTAAACGCCACCCCCACAAATCCCGCCAAAAGTCCCAGCAACAGATATTCGGGCAACACCACCGCCGAGATGGCGTCCAGCCGCGGCGTGCCAAAATCCGGCGCATTCCCAAGCATCAATCGCAATACGATGGTGGCTGTAATGCTTGCCACCAGCGCGGCGGTGAATACCCGAGCCGAAAACCGGTGTAACAGTTCCTCGACGACAAATAGCACCGCCGCCAGCGGCGCATTAAATGCAGCCGCCAGGCCCGCCCCCGCCCCGGCGGCGATGATCGTCCATGGCTCCGAGACCAGCCGTTTCAGGCCATCACCAATCAGCCGCCCGATGAGAGCACCCATCTGTACCGTCGGCCCCTCGCGTCCCATGGCCAGCCCGCTTCCAATGCTCAGCGCCCCGCCGAAGAATTTCACGGGAAGCATTAGTGCGCCGGCCGGGTGGAGGTGGCTGCGCAGAACAGCTTCGACGCGGGGAATGCCGCTGCCGGCGGTCTGGGGCGCCAGCCGCTGGGTCAACCAGCAGCCCAGGCCGGCCCCCAACGCGCACAATCCAGTGGGCACTGCCCACATCAGCCATGGATAACCGGCGGCATGCACCCGAACAATCATTTCCCCGCGCAGATCGCTCACCCAACTCAGCGTCATGCGAAAGGCCCCCCCAACCAGTCCGGTGGCGGCTCCCGCGATCGCCGCCACGATCATCAACATCAGCCATTCCTGCGGACGGACCGGAAATTGATCCTCCCGGTCACCAATGCTGCCCGGCGGCGCCACCGCCATGGGTGGCTGTGGATGCGGCGTATCGGGCTGAACCGATCTATCCACCGCTCCCGGTTCGCTTGCAGGCATCGCCATGGGGTTTTCACCAATCTGCCGCTGCAATTAACAACCCATCCTGCCCAAGAGAAAGGGCCTCAATCCCGATCTACAATAGGCCGCTGACAGCAAGCGGCAAGCCAGATTGGATTTCACTATGCAAAAACTGCTGGCTTTTATCGATTTTTCCCAGACGACGCCCGCCGTCTTAAAGGCGGCCAACGCGATTGCCGGCGCTTTCGACATGAAACTTCTTCTCGTGCACGTTTCCACCCCTGACGCCGAATATGAAGGGGACAAAATCCGCACCAACTTGTCACGTCACGAAGTCGCCGCCGAGATGCGGCGTCATCACCGGGCGCTGCACATCCTGGCCCTGGAATGCCGCAAACTCGGGGTCGATGCAACCGCCCTGCTGGTAAAAAGTGTCTCCGCGCGCGGGAATCCAGCCCCCAAAATCGTGCGCGAAGCCGCTCGCCTGCGCCCTTCCTTGATCGTCATGGGAACACACGGCCACGGCCGGTTGCACGACTTGCTGCTGGGAAGCGCCAGTTCTTCCGTCGTCCGCAAGGCCCGCTGTCCCGTCCTGCTGATTCCAAGCCCCGCGACCGAGCCGCCCTGGCCAGCCAGCTCGAGGCGTTGACCGCCTTCTTGTAAAATATTTCCGCAGGATGCCTTCAGCGCCCTTCCGTGCCGGTGGTAATACCTCTAAGCTTGGCATGTTGCACTGGGCATGGCGGACACAGCCCTGCGTCATCTCAGCGATTTTCGACATTTCCACAGCCCATTGGAGGCACCATGATGCGGCGATACGGAGTTGCCCTGACCTTCGTGTCCGTGTTCGGCTTAACCACCTCTCTCATTGCCATGACGTTGGAAGAACGGCAGCAGTATTGGGATAAATTCAGCCAGGTCATCCCGGTCGTTCCATCATTCACCAAGTGGCAGCAGGACAACAACTCCCAACCGCCCGATTACGATGCTTTTCCCAAGTCAGCCCCTCTGCCCGATCCGCTCACGTTTGCCGATGGCAAACGCAAAGTGGTGACGGCCGCCGACTGGGCCGAACGCCGCGCGGAAATCGTGAAGCTCTACGAGCAATTTGACATCGGCACCATCCCCCCCAAGCCGGCGCTGGATCAGATCATCCCCGTTGATGCCGCAGCGGCCGCAGCGCAAGCCGCTGCCGGCCGCGGCCGCCTTGGGCGCGGGCCGACCACCGGACCCGCCGGCGCTTTCGGCCGCGGCCCCACCACCGGCCCCTCCGGCTTCGCCCGCGGCCGCGCCACCACCGGCCCCTTCGCCCGCGGCGGGCGCGGCGGCGCCTTCGCCGGCCGAGGCGGCGGCCGCGGCGGCCCTCCACCGGCGCCCGGTTCCGTCA
>JBEKYH010000038.1:0-17751 GCA_049511115.1 Tepidisphaeraceae bacterium
CGCTGTTCACGGGCCCGCGGCACGGCCTAATCGCCGCGGCGCACTTTTTGCGCGTCTCGCAATTTCTCGCGGCACAACAAATCTTATGTAGACGTTGACACAAACTAAATAATCACGACGATAATCCGCCCCCAGCCGGTAGGGTGTGCGTGTGCCTGCCGGTCTCTCGGTAAAGCTGTTCGACCTGCGTAGGCGGACGGTTGAAAGAGTCCGCAAGCTTTTCGCGGGCTGTTTTAAGAGTTGGCCAACCGGCGGGCTTTCGCTCGCCAGGGAACGGAGGACTCGGATGAGTCAAATTAAGAGCGGGGTCAAGTTAGGTTTGGCGGCGCTGGCCGTATCAATGGGAATGGGTGCATCCGCGGCATTGGGGGATCAGCCGACGACGCAGCCCGTGGCCCAGGAAGACTTGCAGTCGGAAGTTCAGCTTCTAAAGGCCCAGGTCGCCGAGTTGCAGGCCAAGGACCAGAAGAACGACGCCGATGAAGCGCTGGTAATCAAGCAGGTGTTGGCCGACGCCGACGCCAACAGCGACGCGGTGACGGCCGGCTATGCCAACCGCCGCTTTTTCATCAAGAGCGCCGACGGCAACTTCCTCCTACAACCCTGGATTCACATTCAATTGCGTTACAGCGACGCCATCCGGCAGGACGGGAAGGGCGACTTTTCCGCTCAGGATCAGCAGCACGGCTTCGAGCTTCGCCGGGCCCGTTTTGGTTTTGACGGCAATCTCTTCACGCCCGACCTGACCTACTTCATCAACTGGGCGACCTACCGCGAAAACAGCAACGTCAATGTGACCGAAGACGGTGCCACCGTTGGCACGGCCAATGTTCCCATCGGCGGTCTTCCGGTTTTGGAAGAAGCCTGGGGCAAGTACAATCTTCACGATACGCCGTATTACATCAAATTCGGCCAGATGCACGATCCGCTCGATCACGAGAACATCATCGGTTCCAAATATCGCGATCCCGAAGCGTCACTGCAAGGCGACATCTTTGGAAACACGGATACTTTCACACAGGCTGTCACCTTCATCTACGATCCCAAGGACTCCTTCCGCTTTGAAGGCGGCCCGACGGACGGCATCCGCGCGGCCAACACCAATTTTGAAGGCTATCCGACCACTGGCATCGACTATGACGGCGGCGTCGCGGCCCGCGCGGAATACAAAGTGGAAGGCAATTGGGCTGATTACGGCCAGTTGACTTCCCTGAATGACCAGAAGGAACTGCTCGTCCTCGGCACCGGCGCCGATTATTCCTACGGCGGCAATTTCAACACCATTTCACACACGGCTGATATTCAGTATGCCAATCCCAACGGCTGGTTTGGGTATGTCAGCTACTTTGGTCGGTACACCACGCATAACCCGGGCATCCCCTCGGGCGCGCCGGTTTCGACCTCCTTCGCGAGCAGCACCCCTCAACTCCACGAGGATACGTATGAGCCGTCCATCATGGTGCAGGGTTCGTACCTGATCGACAACCGCTTTGAGCCGTACGTCCGGTACGAGTACATGCACCTGGCCGGCACGGCCATTCCCAGCGGCGAGACCTCCGTTCAGAACAACGTAAGCGAAATCTCCGCTGGCGCTCACTACTACTTCTACGGTCACAATGTGAAGGTGACCGCGCAGGTCATGTATCTGCCGACCGGCATCCCCGTCAACGACGACAGTTCCGACGTGTTGATTAATAACGATCGCGGCGAGATCATCGTCATCACGCAGGTGCAGTTGCTGATCTAGGCAATTGCTGACAATTCTGAGCCATCTGATCAAAGGGCCGGCTGTCATGCCGGCCCTTTTTGCGCGCGGATCTTGGGTTACAGCCAGTTCTTCGCCGGCAGTTTCATCAGCCAGACAGGAACGAGTTCCGACATCGACTTCGTGTATACGGCGCTGACCTATACGTTTTAGTGCCGCTTTAATTCCGCCGCGCGCTGCGCCGCCTGGTCTGCGACGCCCCGGCAGACCAGTTCGCAAAGGTCATACACCAACGGCAGCTTGATGGAGTAAATCGCGCGATTCCCATCCTGCCGGCGGGATATGATCCCGGCCGACGTCAAAATCCCCAGTTGTTTCGACGCGTTCGCCTGTTTCAGTCCCGACCGCTCGACCAGCTCCGCCACACTCGCCGGCCCCGCTTGAAGCACCTGCAATATGCGCAACCGGCTTGCCTCCGACATCGCCGCGAAAAGCTCCGCCACCGCCTCCATTTGCGCGTTATCCAGCGGCTTGTGGTCACTTCTTGACGGCGTTTTGGAATTCGTCGGCATTTTCATCGGTCCATTCCCTTGACTATATTACTGCTTAGCAATATAGTAATTATAGATCACGCCGGCAACCTTCGCAAGGCCGGCATGGATTTATTAAATGGAGAAACAACATGTCCAGCAATGCAATGGATTACTACCGGAATAACGCCGCCGCGATGAAATCCGTGCGAACCTCAATGCCTGAATTGATCAAAGGCTTCGGCGGCCTTCATCAGGCTGCCATGAAGAGTGGCGCCCTCACGGTGTTGGAGAAAGAGCTGATAGCTCTCTCCATCGGTCTCGCTCTTCGCTGCGAAAATTGCCTTTACGCCCACGTCCAGGCCGCCGTCAACGCCGGCGCCACGCGAGAGCAGGTTCTCGAAGCGGCCGGCGTCGCTGTCCTCATGCAGGGAGGACCGACCTACACCTATCTGCCCAGGGTGATCGAAGCGCTCGACGCCCTGGCCCAGCCCTCAATAAATTAACGCCCGCGGAGGTTCCGATGCCATCAAATCTGATCTCCATCGCCGATTGCCGTCGCCTGATCGCTCAGGGCCGGGCGATGCTCATCCTGGATGTTCGCACACCCGCTGAATATGCCAGACTGCATGCCACCGGCGCGCGCCTCACGCCATTGGACACTTTGGATCCATCCGCCATCGCCGCCCAGCGCCGAGATGGAGATCCGCTCTACGTCATTTGCCAGTCCGGCGGACGCGCCGCCAAAGCCTGCCAGCGCCTGCGGGAGGCGGGTTTGACCGAGGTCTACAATACCGAAGGCGGCACCGCCGCCTGGGAGCGCGGCAACCTGCCCGTTGAGCGCGGCCGCTCAAACCTCATTTCCCTTGAGCGGCAAGTCCGAATCATCGCCGGCTCGCTTGTTCTTTCGGGCTCACTGCTGGCATGGGCCGTTCATCCGTCTTTTCTCGCAATCCCCACGTTTGTCGGCGGGGGATTGATATTTGCCGGAATCACCGACTACTGCGGCATGGCCTTGGTCCTCTGCAAAATGCCCTGGAATCGCCGTTAGGACTTGGAGATCAAGATGACCTCACTCACGGATTTGCCGGCTGCGTCGCCGGCGGACCAAGCTGCACAACCTCAATATCCGCCACCTGGTGCACCGCGCGCGGGGGCATCTTGTCACCCGGCACGATGAGCCGCGCCGGCCCGTCGCTCGCCGCCAGCGGCTTGCCATCCTCATCCAGAGCCACCCACACGGTTCGATCGCCAACCATCGGCAGAATCTCCGCCATGCTGAAAACGACTGTGTATCCGTCGCTGCCGCTGACAATAACCGCCTGGCGCATCTGCGGGTTCTTCACCTTGGGATCGCTGCTGCCGCCCATCACAAAATCGGTGTGCGCCCCGGCGAGTTTCAATAGCGACACCAGCGGCACGCAAGCAAACGTGTGCATCGCGCCGTGGCTGTTGTATTGCACCGGCTTGATCTCGGCCGCCAACTGCGTCTGAATGTCGCTTATGCTCAAGTCGGCCCCTTTCAGATCGCTGCCGCCGATATGAATCGTGACGGGGGGAGCATCCGCCCCCATGGCCGCCATCGCCACCAATAAGACCGCCGCACTATGCCAGCTTCGCAATTTCATGATTGCTCCATATCATTTCGTCTTGCCTGCGCCCTCGAACAATACTCAAGGCGTCGGCGCAGTCGCCGGCATGATGATAGTGAACCCGTGCGCCGTCAGCACTTTTTCCGCCGCGTCCGTGCCGAGATATTCCAGAAAATGCCGCGCGGATTCGGCGTGCGAACTCTGCTTGATGACCGCCGCTGGATAGATGATCGGCTCATGCTGCGTCGCATCGGATTTCGCCGCGACGATGATTTTTGTTCCCGCGCTCAGGGCATCGGTGGAGTAAACGACGCCCGCTTCCACTTCGCCGCGAATCACGTAATCCAGCACCTGCCGCACGTTTTCGCCGAAGACGATTTTTGGCGCGATCGCGTCGCTGATCTTCAAATGGCTGAACACCTCCTGCGCGTATAAGCCGGCCGGCACGGACTTGGGCTGTCCGACGGCGATCTTCGCGATGCGGCTGTCCGTCAAATCCGCAAAGCTCGCGGGCACGAACTTGGCGTCCGACGGCACGATCAACACCAGTTCATTCCCGCAGACAACCCGTCGCGTGGCCGCGTCGATCAGTCCCTGGGAGGTTAGTTGGTCCATCTCTTTCACGCCCGCCGAAACGAACGCGTCGGCCGGCGCCCCCTGGGCGATCTGCGCCGCCAGTTGGCCCGATGCCCCGAAATTCAACGTCACGTCGTCGCCGCTTTTCGCCTTGTAATCCGCCGCGATCTGCGTCATCGATTCCTTGAGGCTGATGGCCGCGGAGACGGTGATCGGGTCGCCCCAGGCCGGCGCGGCCAGGGCGATGATGAAGATCAACAGAGAAGAAATCCGACGCATGGCGACCTCCCGTTATATAGCGGGGAGTATAGCGGTAGGGAGAGGATTGATATAGGCAGGAACTACCGATTGGCGGCCCCTGGGTGCTACTCGTCGCACCGGGCATCATGCATCGGAGCATCACGCCGTGAACGGACGTTGTGCCTTGATGGTGACCGCGTTCGCAAGTCCGCAATTCGGGCAAGCAATTCCATGGCGATGAACGCGCAGAGCGAAAGTCGGCTGGCCGCAGGCGGGGCACGCGATCGCCTCGATCGCATCCGATAATGGATCCCAGACCGCTTCGAACTGCCGGACGGGACCGGCTTTTTCCGAGACGGCGGCGAAGATGGCCAATTTGGGCTGCTGGACCATCATCACGCGGGCCAGTTGCACGCGCACCCGGATCATGGATTTCTGGCGAAGTTCGGCGCAGCGCAACTGCTCTTCGCGGTCGATGGCCTGGAGTCGTGCGGCCGCGCGCGCCGCGACGGCCAGCGGATCGGCGCCCCGGGCCATCTGTTCATCGGCCTCGCGCCGAAGCTGCGCGTAATAATCGGACATCCGGCCGATCTGTTTTTCAACGCGGCCGGTCCACTCGCGCCGGCGCGCGTTGGCCAGCGACGCCACCGTCGGCGCCACCTGCCTCTGGGCGGAGCGATATCCCGAGCGGACGCCGGCGTGATGGGCTTCGGGGAGGCGCGTCTCTGAATCTTCTGAAAGGCGATCGGCTGCCAGTAGCGAATCGAGATGCCGCACCTCGCGCAAATAGTGGAGATCAATTCCGATGCGAAGAATCTCTTCCTCCTTCTGATCGCTGACGAAGGCCGCCTTGAACCAGAAAACCGCCTGCGGGAAATTCATGGCCCGCACGCGCTCGATGCGGATGGCCGCGCCCGCGGGCAAGGAGATCGCGCGAGTGAGGCGCGATTCCAAACCGTGCGGGTGAAGATTCAGACCCACGCGGTAAAAGCGGGAGCAGTTCCATCGTTCCGACGCGTCGGCCAGCAGGCGATCCACCAAGGGCGAGCCAAGGCTGGCCAGTTGCGCCTGCCGATGCTCGGGCAGCGCTTCGGGGTCGAAGGCCACTCGCGTGATCTCGGCTCCGATCAGCAGGTCATAGACCTGCGGCTCGATTTCATCCCAGGCCCCGTCGCGGGCCTCGACGTAGTCGCGGATGAATTGCTCCAGCGGCGAGAGAGATTGTTCGGTTCCAGATGTCATCTTCTCATCCTTCGGGAGCGAAGCGGTTGCCGAAGAGTTTTTCGTCCTGCGTCCGCTGCCGGAAATACGCCGCCTTGGCCGCGAGCAGGCGGTTGCCCAGCACTTCCATGCGCGCCGTGAATTCATCGGCGTCGCTGGCGGCGGCCCATTCGTCGGCGATCATGTCCTCGAATTCCTTTTCGTCGTCGAGGTTCCCCAGGATCATGTCCACTTCGCCGATCACCAGCTCGAACATGTTGAGTTTAGCTTCCAGCAGATGCAGGACCGCGGCCTCGACCGTGCCCGCGGCGACCAGATTGAAGACGTAAACGTCGCTCTTTTGCCCGATGCGGCTGAGGCGGCCGATGCGCTGCTCGATCTTCATCGGATTCCATGGCAGATCGAAGTTGCACAAGCCGTGCGCGAATTGCAGGTTTCGGCCTTCGCTGCCCGATTCCGTGCAAACCAGCAGTCGCGCCGAAGTGCGGAAGCGCTCGATGGCCGCCTCTTTTTCCAGGCGCGACAATCCGCCGTGGAAGACTGCCGCCTCGTGCCCCGCGGCTTCGAGCCGGCGGCGCAGCATTTCCTGGGTGGCGCGAAACTGCGTGAAAACCACCAGTTTGTCGGGGAATTCGTTCAGTAGCGCGAGGAGCCGGTCGGCCTTGGCGCTCTGGTCCTGGCGCTGCGCCTGCTCGGACAATTCCAAAAGCGCCTGTCGCTGAATCGCGGGTAGAATGGGCCGATCCAGAAGATTTGTCAGCATCGCCCCGGCCGCGGCCGACGAACTGCCCAGAGCCGCCTGCAACAGGATCAGCGTCATACGATTGACGCCGGTTGTTTTCTTCTCCGCCTTCAGTTCGTCGCGCACCATCGCCGCGGCGGCGTCATACAAGGCGCGCTCGCCGGGGGCGAGGGCGACCTGCTCGGTGCGGGCAAATCGCCGCGTGAATTGCAGGCCCACCGTGCTGCGCCGGTTGCGGATCATCACCTCGCCGAGCAGCGCGTGCAGCTCGTCCACGTTCTTCGGCGTCAGCTTGTCCCCTTTGGTGATAAAGCGCCTGGAAAAACCCCGCTGCGTGCTCAGCAGTCCCGGCTCCAGGAGGGTGACGAGATTGAACAACTCCTCAAGGTTGTTCTGTACCGGCGTCGCCGTCAGCAGCAGGATGAATTGCTTTTGAATCTCGCTGGCGAATCGCCAGGCGGCCGTGGTGCGGTTGCGCAGGTGATGGGCCTCATCGACGATGACCAGGTCCCATTTACGCGAGAGTATTGCCGAGCGGTGCGGCTCGCGCTTGGCCGTGTGCAGCGAGACAATCAGCTTATCGTGGCTCTTCCAAGCGGCCGCTCCCGTGTCGCGAAACGCGGGATCATCCTGGCTGGTCAATTCCACCGCGAACTTGCGCCGCATTTCTCCCTGCCATTGCGTGATGAGCGACGGAGGCGTCAGGACCAGCACCGAGCGAGCCAGCCCCCGCATGAGCAATTCCGACAAGATCAACCCCGCCTCGACGGTTTTTCCCAGGCCCACTTCATCGCACAGCATGGCCCGCCCGCGCAGGCGGCGCAGGACAGTAATGGCCGTGCGCGTCTGATGCTCGAGCAGTTCCATTTCCCGCACCATGGGCAGCGAAATCAGCCGGTCAAAGCCGGGATGGCTGGCCAGGCGCGCGGCCCGCAGGCTCAGGTCAAATTCGCGCGGCGACAGGCGCGGCGGCGGGCGCGAGAGGAGGTCGAGGTCGGCCGGGTCAAATTCGATTTCGGTATGCGGGTCAGAGGCAACAGGCGCGCCCGGCCGGGCCAGGATGAGGCGGTATCGGTTGGCTGATACGTATTGGAGCCAGACGGGGTTGATGCCAATTTGAGAACCGACTGCAGAACAATTTAATTGCAATGCGTTTTCGCCGTCGATGCGCGCAAAAGGAATCGGTCGCCCCGTCTCGTCTTCCAGCGTTCTGGGAACGAGGGAAGGGTCGAGCATCTCCGGAGGCAGGTCCACCCGCAGGGATGCGCTGGCGGATTCTCCCTCGATCATGCGCGGCTGAACCTCAAACCGGTCGCCCGCCTCCCAATCGGCGTTCCAAACGCCCCCATTCATGGCCTGTGCGGCTTGCAATCGGCATCCTCCGTGCGTATTCCCGATGATTTGTTGTGATCGGGAAATCCTGGAGACCTATTCCACCACGGCAATATATCCATCTCGCGGGAAACTCCAAGATGCGGGCGAATGCGCGCCAGTCCATATCGCAGCGGCCCATGACCATCCCCGCGTAAGCGCGTATCATTCCCGCTCCATGCCCCAAGCCGCCTCCAAGCTTCGCACCCACCTCACCCTCGCCTTGTGCGTGGTGCTGCATTCCTTTACGCACGCCTACGCGGTGATTCTGGTGCCGCTGTATCTGCTGATGAAGGCCGACCTCCAACTGGGCGGCGTGAAAGCGGCGGCCCTGGTCGTCACGGTCTACGGCGTCGTTTACAACTTCGGCAGCTATGGCGCGGGGATGCTGGCCGACCGGGTGGATCGGCGTTTGATCCTGGGGATCGGCCTGATCGGCAACGCCGCTGCGGTTGCGGGGTTTGGTCTCACGCGCGACTACGAAGCTATTTTACTGCTGGCCGTCGCGGCGGGGTTGTTTGGCACGCTGTTTCATCCCGCGGCCAATGCGCTGGTTTGCGCGCTTTACCCAGAGAATCCCGGCATGGCCATCGGCCTCCTAGGCATCGGCTCAGGGATCGGATTTTTCTCCGGTCCCCAATTTGCGGGATGGCGGGCCGAGCGCGCGCGCTGGAACTGGGGCGGCGTGAGCCAGTGGCAAAAGCCCTGCGTGGAACTGGGGGCGGCCGGCGCGGTGCTGGGGCTGATCTTTTTGCTCTTCGGCGCCGAAGCACGCGAAACTCACCGGACCGTCGGCGCGAAAATGGGGCGAAAACTTTCCCGCGAGGTCGTCGCGCTGTCCGCCGTTCTCGGCTGGCGCGATTTCGCGGCGACGGCCAGCATCTCGCTGGTCAGCATTTACCTCCAGCGCGCCTGCGGAAAAAACGTCGAGGAGACGGGCCTGATCGTCGGGTCGATGATGCTCCTGGGCACCGTGGTCAATCCCCTGGGGGTTTTCCTGTCGCACGGGCGGCGGCGATTGCCGGCGCTGACGCTGGTGTGCGTGGTCGGCGGGGCGATTCTGGCGACCGCGCCGCTGTGGCCGGTGTGGGCGGTCCTCATTCCGCTGGCCGGATTTCAGACGTTGCAATTGGGCAGCTATGCCATCAGCGACGCGGCGACGCTGGAGCGCGTGAGCTCATCGGTGCGCGGGCGCGTGGTGGGAGTTTATCTCTCGCTGGCGGGAACGCTGGGGGCGCTCAGCCCCTGGTGCGTCGGGTTCTGGACCGACCGGCTTGGGCCGCGGGCGGCGCAGACGCATGGGTACATCGCCTTGTTCGCGGTGCTGGGGGCGATGATGTGGGTGGCGGCTTTTTCGCCGCTGATTATCCGCAGATTCGGCGAGCCGACGGGGGAGAAGCCGATTACTTTGGCGGAGGAGATTGCTCCGGAGACGATGGAGGGAGTGGTTTAGTTGGCCAGCCACTTCTTGCGGTCTTCGGGGGAAAGCTGAGATGGTGGGTTTTCAGCCATTCTTCTTGGCCAGGAAGTCTTTCAGTTCACCTGCCGCGACCTTAGCCTGCTCCCCCGTCTTCATATCCTTCACCACAACCTGCCCGCTCTTAAGCTCATCATCGCCGACGATCACGCAGAACGCGGCGTGTTCGCGGTCGGCGAGTTTGAATTGGGCTCTCATCGAGCGGCCGGAGAGGTCCATGTCGCAGGATAAGCCGGCGCCTCGCAAATCGGCGATTAATTTCCAATTGTGCTCATGGGCGGCGGTGCTTTGGGCGACCAGCCAGATCAGCGGTTTGCCGGTGTGCGGCAGCGCAGCCTTCTGGGATTCCAGGGCAATCAGCAATCGCTCCAGGCCGCTGCCGAAACCGACGGCGGGAGTGGGGCGGCCGCCGAGGGTGGCGACGAGATTGTCGTAACGGCCGCCGCCGCCGACGGCGTCCTGGGCGCCAAGGCCCGAGGCGGTGACCTCCCAGAGGGTTTCGGTGTAGTAGTCGAAGCCGCGGACGAGTTTGCCGTCGAGCACGATTTGCTGGCCGGCGGATTGCAGCAATTGGCTCACCTTTTCCAGGTGGGCGGCGCTCTTTGGCGAAAGATGAGCGGACGCGTGCGGCGCGCCACTGCATGCCCGCACGTCGCGTGGGTCTTTGCTGTCTAAAATCCGCAGGGGATTGGTGCCTAATCGCCGCTGGGAATCCTCACTTAATTCAGCGGTCTTGGGACGCAGGAAATCCACCAGCGCGTCGCGATAGCGCGCCTTGCTTTCACCGTCGCCGAGGCTGTTGATCTTCAGCGTCAGGTCTTTCAGCCCGCACGATCGGTAGAAATCCAATTGCAGCAGGATGCACTCGACATCCTGTTCCGGCTCGGCAACCCCGAAAGCCTCGGCCCCAAATTGGTGGTGCTGCCGCAACCGCCCGGCCTGTGGCTTCTCATATCTGAAATTCGGCCCGATATAGAACACCTTCTGGCGCGACCCCTCCTGGGCCAGCAAATTGTGCTCAATCATGGCCCGCACGACGCCGGCGGTGCCTTCGGGGCGGAGGGTGATGGAGCGCTCGCCTCGATCCAGAAAAGTGTAGGTTTCCTTGGAGACGACATCGCTGGTTTCGCCCACGCCGCGGTGGAATAGCTCGGTGTGCTCGAAGATCGGCGTGCGGATTTCGGCGAAGTGATAGCGCTGGGCCGTCTGCCGCGCGATCTCCTCGACGGCCTGCCATTTCCAGGAGTCCGCCGGAAGAATATCAGCCGTTCCACGAGGCGCGTTGATGGGGGCGTTGATGGTCATGGGATGCACACGAGTTGGGGCCGGAGCAGGAAGCGCGAAGCCGCATTTCCCCCTCTCCATGTACTCAGGGAGAGGGCAGGGGTGAGGGTTCTTCGCAAGGGCGAGCGGCGCCTGAAACCCAAAAACCGACCCTCACCCTAACCTTCTCCCTGAGTACCGTTCGACTTCGCTCACCGCAGGCATGGAGAGGGGACCAGAGTTAGGCTGTCGGCGCATCGGTCGGTTTTTCCGGCTCGCTCGGGCTTGCCGGCGCGGGCTCGGTCGCGCTCGCCGCGGGTGTCTCGGTTGAGCCCGCCTTTGCCGGCTCGACTTCTTCAATTTCCGCCGTCTCCAGCACCATATCCAGCGCCTTTTCCTCACGCAGGCGAACGTACAGATGCGCCAGCGACCCATCCTGGGCCATTTCGTGTTTCACCTTTTCCGGACGACGGCCCTGACGGGCGGCCAGCATCGCCACCTGGCTGTTCAGCTCGCCCTCGTCCACCTCGATCTTTTCTTCTGTCGCCAGTTTCTGCAGGATGAAGAAGAGCTTCAGTTCCTTCGCGGCGTCAGCCTGCGCCGCGTTCTTGAGGGCCTGGATATTGCCCATCACCTGGTCGCGCGTCATGCCGCGCATCTGAAGCTCGACGGCGCGGCGGCCGGCCATTCGCGTGGCTTGGCGCTCAGATAACTTGGCGGGCACGTCCACCTGCACCTGCTCGAGAAGGTAATTGCCGACCTGCTCGCGCATGGCCTGTTGAACGTCATAACGGATGCGCTCGTCGAGCCGCTCGGCCAGGGCGTCCCGGAGGTCTTTTTCGTTCTCAAAGCCCAGGCTCTCCAGGAACGCCTTATCCACCACCGGCAGATCGAGCTTGCGAATATCCTTGACGGCCACCTCAAGCTGCACATCCTTGTCGCGGATCGCTTCCAGCGGATGATCGGTGGGAATGTGCACGGTCCATTCGCGCTTCTCACCCGCTTTGGCGCCCGCGAGCTTGTCAGCCAGATCGTCAATCGCCACGCCGCCCAGGGCGGTCTTGCCGGCGACGAACTGGGCGTCATGCTGGTGCATGACCTGCTTGCCGTCGTGATTGAAGTGAACGTCGGCCACCAGGTAATCGCCGGCGGTCACGCCGCGATCCTCGACCGGGACCAGCGCGCCGCCATTCTGCTGGCGGAGGTTGGTCATGGCCTGGTCGATGTGCTCTTCGGTAACGGAAATCTTCGGTTTCTTGACCTTGATGCCCGTGAGCGTCGGCAGCTTGAGGTCCGGCTGAACCTCGACGTTAAAGGCGTACTTCAAATCGCCTTGGGCAGGCAGTTCGATCTTCGCCGGGTCATCAAACTCGGGATCGCCGACGACGGTGAGGGAGTGCTTCTCCAGCGCCTGGCGATAGCTTTCGCTGATCAGATCGCGCCGCACCTGCTCGCGGACATCGGACGCAAAACGCTTTTCGACCAGTTTTTGCGGAGCGTGCCCGGCCCGGAAGCCGGGAATGGCGGCCTGCTTGCGCAGCTCCTTGAACTGCTCCGCCAGCTTTTCGGCGATGCGCGTCTGGGGAATCTCGACGAACACCTTCTTGGTAGCCGGGCCGGCGTCCTCAAGGCGCGAGACATATTGATATTCCGGCTCTTCGCCTTCCGTTGCCGTTGCCACGGCGGAATCGTGCCCATGCGGCTCAGTGTCGTGTCCGGCATGGTCATGTGATCCGTGGTCATGCGTGTGAGCCTCATGCGACTCGGCTACGTGGGGCTCAGTTGGGGCCAATGCCCCCGACGTGTCGGCGCCCGTTTCCGCTGCGGTCTGTTCCTCGGCCATGTCATCCTCACCAGTCAAAAAAGATAAAACGGCGAAGCCTGCCTCCGCCAATATCGGAATGAGTCATTGTAAGCGGGGGGCGAGCGGATGGGAAGGAGGCCTTGGAATCGGTTTTGGGCCACTCCAATGTTTTGTCAATGAGACGGGCCGGATGTGGGCGAAATAGCCTGCTTAAAGGCTGGGCCGTTTGCGTTTTCTCTAAGGACTGAAAATACCAAGGAGAACAGGATCATGGCGAAGATTAGCAGCCATATCTTCAGCAGATATCTCATTTTTTCCTAATCTTCTGCCAAAATGCCCCCAGCAATATAACACTGCCAACCAGCAGAAGATAACCCCTACATTCCTCACCAACGGCTTACGAACATCCAGCCGCGGATACTGCCCGAAATAATCGCGCGCCGCCGCGTCGTTCGCATGGGGGGCCAGTGCTTCGCCGCCCACGGCGAACTCACGGGCCACGACTAAATCTCCCAACCTTGCATATAATTCCCCCATGGAATCCGCTATCCCGCCTGTCTATTCGCCTCGCGCCCCGCGCGTGAGGGTGGGCATTTTCGGCCGAATAATCGCCTTGCTGACCGCCCTGTTGTGCCTTTCTCCCCTCGTGGCGGCGGCGTGGGTTACCCCCGACCCCAGCGGCCTGGGCACCCACACCCAGCTCGGCCTCGCCGCCTGCGGGTTTCAGCGGGCGTTTGGGATTCCCTGCCCGACCTGCGGCATGACCACAAGCTGGGCCTGGTTTGCCCGCGGGAATTGGGTGGCCAGCGCGTGGATTCAGCCCATGGGCATGCTTTTGGCGTTTGTTGCGGCGTCGATTTTCTGGGCGGGAATGTATATTGCCGCCACGGGACGGGCGGCTCACCAGTTGCTCCGGTATGTTCCATCGGGGTATATTATCCAGCCGATGTTGGCCCTGGCGCTCCTCGCCTGGGGCTGGAAGATTTTCATTCACCTGGACCACCTGGACGGCTGGAAGTAGGGTGGCCGGGTTTTTGGACTCGAGGTTTTTCCCAATGAAGTTGACTTCGCTCGCAGGTCCATGCGCGTGGCTGGCCCTGGCCATCCTGTCGTTTTCATTGTCGGGTTGCACGATATTCGGCTATGCCGCGGCCGCCGTCAGCGGTGACAGTCACGTCGACGCCAGCTACAAGGGCCTGCCCAACCAAAAATGCGCCATCATGGTCTGGGCCGACGACGGCGTGCTGAACGACTACCATGCCATTCAACTCGATGCCGCCCACGGCATCGAAGACAAATTGCAACAGGCCGCCAAGGCCAATACCGAGGAGGTGGCCAACATCACCTGGGTGCCGGCGGAAAAAATCCTGGATTATCAGCAGACTCATCCCGGACTGGACGCCGAAGCCGTGGAGGATGTGGCCCCGAACCTGGGCGTCACCCGCCTGATCTACGTGGAAATCGAGGCTTTCCAGATCCATGCCAATGAATCGCCTGACCTATGGCGCGGCACCATGACGGCGACGCTGACGGTGGTGGCGGTGGACAAGGGCAAGGGAAAAGTTGCCTATTCCGAGCGGGACGTGAGCGCGCTCTATCCCAAGAACTGCCCGCCGGAGGGGCTGCCCGATTTGGAAGACGCGGTGGTATATCGTTCAACGGTGGATGCCTTCACGACGGAAATCGCCAAGCGATTCATCCCGCACGATGTGGATGTGGATGAATCGACGCAGTACCTGGCCCCGACGGGAGACGTGCAATGATTCGCATATTAACTCTCTCATTTTGCCTGATGGGCCTTGCATTGATGGTTGTGGGTTGCAGCGAGGCGGGCCTGGTCGCCAATGCAGCGGTGGGGAATTCGACGGTCGACGCGAAATACAAGCCGCCGAAGGAGCCGACGTTGGTGCTGGTGGAAAACTTTCGCACGGCCGCGGGGGGAGACGTGGACTGTGATCGCGTCGGGCGGTTTCTCAGCAGCGAGTTGACCGATCACGAGGTGGTGCCTCTGGTGGATTTCGCGAAGCTGACGGCGCTGCGCGATGGTGATCCGGAGGGCTACCGAAAGATGAGCGTCGCGGCGATCGGGCAGGCCGTGGGGGCCAAGCAGGTCATCTACGTCAGTCTTAACGATTTCAGTTCCGATTCCCCGATCGGCGGCACGTTCGTTAAATGGAAGGCGTCGGTGAAAGTGAAGGTTGTCGATTCCGCCACGGGCGCCAGCCGCTGGCCGGTGGACTTGACCGACGGGGAGCCGTTGGTGGCGGAAACCGACTATAAGGAAGCCGACCCGGACATCGGCGAATTGGCCATCCGCGACGAACTGAACAAAAAGCTGGCCGAGAAGATCGGCAATCTCTTCCATTCCTACCAGAAAGACTCTGACTCCGCCGAGGATTATCAGCAGTAATTAATCTCCTGCGCGATGCGTACGCCCTGGAGGAGGGGGAGATCGGACGGGCAAATCTGGTCGCACAGGCCGCATTCGATGCACGCCGAGGCGTTCGCGCGGGCGGCGATTTTTGCGTCGCCGCGCTGCGCGGCCTCCAGTGCGAGGGCCGGCCAGACCTGCGTGGGGCAGACATCCAGGCACCAGCCGCAGCGGATGCACGGCTGAGGGGCGGGGGCCGCAGTTTGGGGGAAAAGATGAAAGGTCAGTTCGCCGCTATTGAGGGGTTGTTGATCCGATGAAGCAGGTCGTTTGCGCCGCCAGTCGCCGGCGAAGATGGACTTGTTTTCCGCAGAGATCCCTGCGGCTTGCAGCGCGTCGCCGAGCGTTGAGTCGGCGTGAGCAAGCAGGTAAACCACCTGCTTGGAGGCGTGGTCCAGCAGGCCAACAGGCAGGGGATTGATTTCTCCGGGCGGATCACCCGCGACGGCGGCCGCCGGCGCGTCGAGGAGGAGAATTCCCGCTTCCACGGGAAGTTGGCCGGGGCGCAGGGGTCGGTCGGCCAGCGCGTAAATCAGAATGGCCGGGTCCGCCTGGGGATAATGATTGGGCAATTCGACCACGCCGATGCCGGCGGCATTAGCCGCGGCGCGCAATGCTTTGTCCCACGGCCGCGGCGCGTCGGCTTCGAGCGCGATGCAGGCGCGCTGCGTCCCCGTCTGATCGCGCAAACGATTGATGCCGCGAATCACCCGCTCATGCTCGCGCGCCGCGAAGGCGGCGCAGAGCCGCACATGCGGATCATCATCCAGCACCGAGCAGACAATAGCGTCGATGGTCCGCCGGGCGGCGTATTGAAGCTGGGCCGCCAGGTCGGGGCTGTTGTGGCGGGAACTGGAAACCGGGCCAAGCACTGGTGAGGACGCCGCCGCGGAGTCGGTTTGGCGCGTGGGCCGCGGAGCGACAATGAATTCCGGCAGCTCGCGCGGCCAGGGCCGGGCATCGAGTTGGGGGGGCATCGCTCCCATGCGGCCCATCATTTCACGCCGGGGCGAAGCGAGAATCAATTGGCGCCGGCCAGGGAAATCCCGTTTTTCCGGCACAGGTCCTTGAGTGCGTCGGCCGCGACCTTGAAAAGGGCCGGCCCGCTGAAGCCGCTGAATTGGCCGTGGGCGGCCAAGTGCGGCTCAAGGCTGAGGAAACCGGCGTAGCCGCCGCGGGCTAAATCGAGCAGGACCGGTTCAATCTGCCCGTCGCCTTTTCCCGCGGGCACGACGCTCTTGTCGGCCAGCAGCGCATCCTTGATGTGAATGTGCACGGAATAGGGCTTGAGCGAGGGCCAGTTATCCAGCGGTTTTTCGCCGGCCTGCACGAAGTTGGCGAAATCAAACGCGGATTTGAGCTTGGGCGAGTTGATGGTGGTCATCAAATCGAGGCACTGCTTGCCCTTTTCGCCGTAGATTTTGGCCTCGTTTTCGTGAATGAGGGTTACGGGGTGGTCTTTAACGTACTGCACCTTTTCGCGGAAGCGGCGCATCACCTCATCGCGATACTTGAGGATGTCGCCGCCGTCGGGAGGGTAATAGCTGAAGACGCGCAGGAAGGGCGCGCCGAAGAACTCGGCGGAATCGACGGCGATTTTGAAGCGCTCAAAATGGGCCGGCCAGGGTTCGTTGATCTTCACCTTGCCGATGGGCGAGCCGATGCTGATGACCGCCATTCCGTTATCGCGGAGTTTGCTTTTGATTTCCTGGCGGAGGGCCTTGTCAAAATCGAGGACATTTTTGCCATGCACGCCGCGCAGCTCAAAATGCGTGACCTGGTTTTCCTTGCAGACTTTGATCTGCTCATTGAGGTCGGGGGAAATTTCGTCGGCGAAAGCGGCCAGTTTCATCATATGTGCGACTCCGCGGAAAATGGGTGAGGCTTAATCGTCGGGTGGGTGGGCCTTGGCGTCAAGTGATGAGGAGAGCTGGATTGAGCGAGATTAGCAGCGCGGCGGCAAAACTAGTTCAACCCCTTGATATTTACCCTCATCCCCACAATGCTTAGAGGCTCGCGTTACCTCTTTTTACAAGGATCGGTGCAGCATGGGAGTCAATGTCGCCATTGTCGGCGCGACCGGAGCGGTGGGTCAGGAATTCCTGGTGGTGCTGGCGGAACGAAAGTTCCCCATTGCCAATCTGCGCCTGTTGGCCAGCGGGCGCAGCGCGGGGAAGACGGTTCCCTTCATGGGGCAGACGTATACGGTCGAGGAACTCACCAAGAAAAGCTTTGACGGCATCGACATCGCCTTCTTTTCGGCAGGCGGCGGGATCAGCAAGGAGTTTGCGCCGGCGGCGGTGGCGGCGAAGGCCATCGTCGTCGATAACACCAGCGCGTTTCGGCTCAAAGACGGCGTGCCGCTGGTCGTGCCGGAGGTGAATGCGGACCAGATTCGCAAGCATAACGGGCTGATTGCCAATCCCAATTGCTCGACGATCATCATGAATGTGCCGGTGTGGCCGCTGCATAAGGCCAATCGCGTCAAGCGCGTGATTGTTTCCACTTATCAGGCGGTCAGCGGCGCGGGGGCGTGGGGCTTGTATGAGCTGGAGGCGCAGATCAAGGCGTATGCCGCCGGCGCGGCGGTGGTGAAGGAGAAGTTTCCCCACCAGATCGTCAACAACCTCTTCAGCCACAATTCCAAGGTGGCAGAGAACGGCTACAACGAGGAGGAGAACAAGATGGTGCTCGAGACGCGGAAGATTTTCTCCGACCCGCGCATCATGATATCGGCTACGTGCGTGCGCGTGCCGGTGCCGCGGGCGCATTGCGAGAGCATCAATCTGGAATTTGAGC
>JBEKYH010000039.1:0-28876 GCA_049511115.1 Tepidisphaeraceae bacterium
TGCCGGGATCCGCCATAAAGTCATTGATGCCGGCGTTTCGCAAATCTGTCAGGCCCTGCAATGCTTCGATGGCGTTGGGATTGTCCGGCACGCCGTTGGTGCTTTCAAAGCCCGCAGCCTGACCCGCCTCATATATCGCGGCCAGGGACTTGATATTGCTCGCCGCTGATTTGAGCGTGCTGAATGGCGAGCCTGCGCCGAGGTTTGCCCCAGCTTGGAGTGCGTTGGCAAAATCCTGCAGATTCTGGATGACTGGATCGTGGTAGCTCTCAATCTGCTTTTCGTAATAGTAGGCTGCCGCGTCGTTTGACCAAGCAGTCGCCGGCACCGTTCCGCCGACAGTTGTTGTGGGATAGGGATAGGGGAAGCCTGTCGTTGTCGCGGGTGTTCCAGCGCCGGAACTTCCAATCGTGCTGTAGTAAAGCACGCTGGCTGGAATATTCACGTGAACGATGGTAGCGCCCTCATTTTGCATCACGGTCAGGGCATTATTGAACGCCGCCAGCACGACCGGAGACTCCGTGCCTTCGTATTGTGTCCCCACGCCGGTCATGGAATTGGGGACGGCGATGACCTTCCCCTCCAATGCCGTGGTTTGCAGGAAAGAAGTGTAATCGGCCGGTCTTACCGAACCCGGCTCGCTGGTCGGATAATACGGTGTGTTATTCCAAAGATTGGTCGGGCTGGGCGCAACCAGCGCATTCATAGCATAAGCAATGTCCGTCACGTCCTTGGCGATCGGGCCGACAACGTCACGCGACGGCGTCAGCGGCCAAGTGCCGCCCGGATCAATCAGGCCAGCGCTGGTCTTCAGACCGACATCGCCGTCGGCGTCGGAGGGAACGCGGATGGAACCGCCCGTCTCACCGCCCATGCCGAGCATGGCGAAGTTGGCGCTGATGCCGGCGCCGATGCCCGAGCTCGACCCGCCGGGAATTCGCAGCGGATTAAACGGGTTAACCACGGCGCCACCCGCATTGTCGATGCCGTCATACGAATAGGCCATCGTGCTCATATTCGATTTGCCGATGATCAACGCGCCCGCGTCGATCAACTGCTGGACGGAAAAGGCATTGGTGGTGGGAATCAGCGTGGTCTCGCCCGGCGTGTTCGACCCTTCGCCGCCGGCGAGAATGCTCACCCCGTTGTCGGTGATGAGACCGGCAACGTCGTAAGAGCCCTTGACCAGGACCGGCACACCGAGGAGCGGATACTGCGCCTCGGTGGCGCCATCGGCGATCATGGTGTCTTCGGCTTCGGCCTCGCTCAGAATATTCGGATTTACCTCGAAAACGGCGTTAATACCGCCCGCGTTGGGTAAATTGTACTCAGCGATCCGATTCAGATATTGCTGAACCACGTCGGTAACGGTTGTCTCGTCGGTGGCGTAAGCATTCTCCAATTCAGGGATATCCGCTCCAACCACATTGAAGTCGGCCAGTGCGGACCTGGAAACAAGAAGCGCGGATACTGACGCTGCGGCAATAAACAATTGCCGCTTGGAAGGCGTACCTGGACCCATACAGCGATCCTCTCTCCCTCACGGGGATAAGTTGTATTGAAGTTACTGAAGCGTCAGAAAAATAAGGTGGGTTCCATTCCCGAACCGAAACAGCCTTGATGACGCCGCCGGACATAGGCAAAACCAATGCCAGATAAAGACATACGCGAACGGAGCCGGATCGGCGGCGACGCCAAACCGGCGGCGAAATATGGAGAACCGTCGATTTCCTTGGGAAAACCCTTACAACCGGCAACGGCCGAACCATGGCGTTTGTAGTGGAAGCGGGAAAAAACCTGATCGTTCACGAATGGCTATAATCGCAGCCAAAGATTGTTGTTACGCCGTTAGTTCGGGCGACGGCGCGATTTCCGCGCAGCCGATAGGCTATTGGAGCTAGCCGATGCAGCGACGGGCCAAGCGATTCCAGAATTCAGAAACGATGGCGCGGATTCATGATTGAGATGAAAGTTGCGGAAGAAGTGGGCATCGCGCGATTTTGAGCAGAATGTCGTTACCGGTGATGCTGCGTTGCGCGTCATGCAGGAGCGGTGATTGCGAATTGCGCGCTCTCGGCGGCTACACTTTGCTGCGATGATGCAATGTTCTGGAAACTAGGCCCGTTGAAATCTGCCATGCATGCTCGTAATTCGGGCAGCGGTTTTCAAAACAAATCCGGTATGCGTTCCCCATATGAATCTGCCCCCCTGCACCCATCTCCGCTACCCCCGGTTCGATTCCTCAGCCGGGGATAGCAATAACATTTAATCTCTCATTTGCCGTCCCCACCCCCGCCCGTTATACTCCCTCCCCCAATTGGAGATACGAAATGGCGATCGAAGCAAAGACCGGCGCGGCTATCCGCGTCACCATCAGCAAGAGCATCAACCGCGAAGCGGCACGGAAGACAATTCAGTGCCTGTTCCTCATGGACAAGTCGGTCAGCAGCCCGATCGCCGCGCGGAGTAAGAATTTCATTGAACTCCCCAAGCGCCGCGGCGGGTGCATTTGGACCAAGCGGCCCAATAAGGTTCACCCCAATCTCGACCGCGGGCAAGCCGCGACCATCAAGGCGACGCCGCAGGTGCTGCGTGATGTGAACAGCGTTGCGGATTTCGTGCAGGTCGCGGCTGCCTGAATTGCGACGCTTCGCTTCCCGCTTAATTCTGGAGTTCGATCTCGATCAGCACCACATTGTTGGTCGAGTCGCCCCCCTCCCAGTACAGATACCGCTCGCGCCGCTCATCCGTCGGCGTGTGCCCGGCAGCGATCAACTGCCCAAACAGCCGCACGTAAGCCTGGCGAATCTGAGCGATCGGGCCCGTAAACACGGCCGTCGCGGACATTACGCCCTTCACCTTGCCGAGTTGAAAATCCCCGCCGGCGGTCGCCGTATCAGCAACGGGAAAACCCAGATCAACGGTGAATTGCTTTTCGGGATCGGTCGACGCCCCGTGGTAGACGATGATCGGCGGCCCCGTGGGCGAAAACGCTCCATCCTTCATGGCGCTGGCCATCTCGTTGATGTGCTTATCGATGATCGGGCCGATTGTCGCCAGCGTGACCTGCTCGGTTTGGTACATGTACGCGGTATCTTTGAGCGTCGCGATGCGCATCGGCGAGACCGTAAATTCCGGCTTGCCAGGCGTCGGCGTTTGAGCCAACGCGGGCAACTGCGTGAGCGACACGACGAGAACCAACGAGGCAATCCACTGTTTCATGGGCGTTATTTCCTTTCACTCTGCAAGACCGTATGAGGGTTTCGTTAGCACGCCGGGAGGATACCAAAAGACCGGTTTGGGTTGTATGAACTCTTTTTGCGTGCTTCACCCGCTTGAGGCAACCCCCCCCGGCGCATACCATGCGTCATTCAAGGACCATCCAACACCCAACAATGAGTATGCAAAACAAAAACGTCTTCGGGGCCATGGCCAAACTTTCCTCTCTCGCCGGCGAGGTGAATATTTTCCGCCTCGGCCGCCTGAGCGAGTCCGGCATCGGGCATGTCGATCTGCTTCCCTATTCAATCAAGGTGTTGCTGGAAAGCTGCCTGCGCAATACCGACAACTTTGAGGTCACCGAGGCCGACGTGCGCAAACTCGCCGCCTGGACGCCCGACAGCGAAACAGCCGAGGAGATGCCCTTCAAGCCCGCGCGCGTGATCCTGCAGGATTTCACCGGCGTACCCGCGGTCGTTGACCTGGCCGCGATGCGCTCGGCCATGAAGCGCGCCGGCGGCGCTCCGCAGAAAATCAATCCGCTCATTCCCGTCGATCTGGTGATCGACCACAGCGTGCAGGTGGATGACTTTGGAAACAAATTCGCCCTGCTGAACAACGCCAAAATGGAATTTGAGCGGAACCAGGAGCGCTACGAGTTTTTGAAGTGGGGCCAAAAGGCATTCAGCAATTTCTCCGTGGTTCCGCCGGCGACGGGAATCGTGCATCAGGTCAACCTGGAATACCTGGCCAAAGTCGTCATGGTGAAGGAAGGGACCGCCCTCCCGGATAGTCTGGTCGGCACCGACAGCCACACCACCATGATAAACGGCCTTGGCGTCCTAGGCTGGGGCGTCGGCGGGATCGAGGCTGAGGCGTGCATGTTGGGCCAACCGATTTATATGGTGACGCCACAGGTGGTGGGGTTCAAGATTTCCGGGCAGCTTCCCGAAGGCTCCACCGCGACCGATTTGGTGTTGGTCGTCACGCAGATGCTCCGAGCCCACGGCGTTGTCGAAAAATTCGTCGAGTTCTTCGGTCCCGGCCTGGCCAGCATGTCCGTGGCCGACCGAGCAACGATCGCCAACATGGCACCCGAATACGGCGCTACCATGGGCTTTTTCCCGGTGGACGAGCAGACGCTGCAATACCTCCGCCTCACCGGCCGCGAAGCGTCGCACATCGACTTGGTTGAACGTTATTGTAAGGAGCAGGGCCTGTGGCGTCAGGAAACATCACACCCGCGCTTCAGCCAGACGCTGCAACTGGATTTGGGCACGGTTCGCCCCAGCGTCGCCGGCCCGCGCCGGCCGCAGGATCGCGTGGAACTGCCGGCCGTGCAGAAATCGTTCCGCAAGGCGCTGGTTGATTCGTTCAAGAAACCGGCCGTCGATCCCGCCGCGCCTCGCGTCGATCGCACCAACGGCAAGGCCATGAACCTCGCGCATGGCGACGTGGTCATCGCCGCCATCACAAGCTGCACCAATACCAGCAATCCCAGCGTGATGGTCGCCGCCGGATTGCTGGCCAAGAAGGCGGTTGAGAAGGGGTTGAAAGTTCCGCCGTATGTAAAAACCTCCCTCGCTCCTGGCAGTCGCGTGGTGACGGATTATCTCGACAAAGCCGGTCTCTCGCCGTTCCTTGACCAGCTTGGTTTCCAGACCGTCGGCTACGGCTGTACGACGTGCATCGGCAACAGCGGCCCCCTGCCCGAAGCCGTCTCCTCGGTGATTGAGAAAAACGACTTGGTCGCCGCGGCCGTCCTCTCCGGCAACCGCAATTTTGAAGGCCGCATCAATCCGCACGTGAAAGCCAATTACCTGGCCAGCCCGCCGCTGGTGGTCGCGTATGCCCTGGCCGGCAGCGTTGATGTAAACCTGGCGGAGGAACCACTCGGCAAGGGAACCGGCGGCGCGGCGGTTTATCTCCGCGACATCTGGCCGACGCAGGCGGAAGTGAATGACGCCGTTTCAAAATCGCTCACGCCGGAAAGTTTCCGCCGGGAATACGGCAATGTCGCCGAGGCGAATGCTCAGTGGAATGAGATCCCCGTCAAGGGAGGCGAGCTGTTTAATTTCGACGACAAGAGCACCTACATTCAGGAGCCGCCGTTCTTCAAGGGTCTCTCAGCCGCGACCAAGCCGATCTCGGCGATCCGCGAGGCGCGCGTGCTGGTGAGCGTCGGCGACAGTGTCACCACCGATCACATTTCCCCCGCCGGCGCGATCAAGAAAGACAGCGCCGCCGGCAAATACCTGATCGAGCATGGCGTGGGCGCCATCGACTTCAACAGCTACGGCGCCCGCCGCGGCAATGACCGCGTCATGACGCGCGGGACGTTTGCGAATATCCGCCTGAAAAACCTGCTCGCCCCCGGCACCGAAGGCCCGGTCACGCGGCATTTCCCCGACGGGCAATCGATGAGCATTTACGACGCCTCGGTGAAGTATCAGGCGGCTGGCACTCCGCTGATTGTTCTGGCGGGCAAGGATTACGGCATGGGCTCGAGCCGCGACTGGGCGGCCAAGGGCGTTTATCTCCTGGGCGTCAAAGCGGCCATCGCGGAAAGTTTTGAGCGCATTCACCGCAGCAATCTCGTTGGCATGGGCGTGTTGCCGCTGGTCTTTAAGCCCGGACAAACCGCCGCGAGCCTGGGACTTTCCGGCGCGGGGACGTTCGAGATTCTGTTGGATGATTCGCTGAAGCCCAAGCAGGAGATCAAAGTGAAATGCGTCGAGCCGGACGGCAAGACGATTAACTTCACCACCACCTGCCGCATCGACACTCCGGTGGAAATTGAGTACTACCGCAACGGCGGCATCCTGCACACGGTTTTGCGGAAAATGCTCTACGGCACGCCATGACTCCCCCCATCAGCGGAAAAAAACTCGTCTTGGTCGGCGGGCTGATCCTGGTCCTCGCCGCCGCGAGCGCGCGCATCTTCGCCATGTTCTACCTGAAGGACATGGCCACCGCGCCGGAGATCGTGCCGCAGACGCAGCCGGCGCGCTCAACGGGGTCGGATAATGGGGCGTGGTAGGCGCATGATCCTCCGCGCCGCTGGCGATCCGCAAACGATACCCTTCCCCCGGCAGAATCGCTGCCTTTCGCCCCATCGGGGCAATGGAGTGTAGCCACCGCAAGCGCGCATCTTCGCCATATTCTACCTGAAGGACATGGCCACCGCCCCGGAGATCGTCCCGCAGACGCAGCCGGCGCGATCGACGGGGTCGGATAATGGGGCGTGGTAGGCGCATGATCCTCCGCGCCGCTGGCAATCCGCAAACGATACCCTTCGCCCGGCAGACTCGCCGCCTTTCGCCCCATTGGGGCGATGGAGTGTAGCCACGGGTGAAGCGGCGCAGCCGCGCAACCCGTGGAAGGATTGCAGCTTTTTAGATCTGCCCCGGAGGGGCAGAGGCAGTTCCACTTTGCGACGATCGATCAATCGAACACGTACCGCTCATCGAACTCAACGCCATGGGCGCGCAGAAGCCGCAACAGTTCCGATTTGAAATCCTCTTTCTTGTGATGCTCGGCCTGTCCCGCAATATACTGCTTAACCGCCTCCTCCTGCGATTTGCTTACGGAGAACGCTGAGTACCCTTCCTGCCAGGCAAATTCGCGGAGTGAGGGAAAGTTATCGTGAACCCACTTGGACGAGCGTGCCTTGACGGTGCGCATCAGATTGGAGACAGACTCGTCGGTACGCCATCGGAGATAGAGATGCACATGATCTTCTACACCGCCGACGCCATAGAGTGCGCCTTTCTCAGCGCGGACGATGCCGCCAATATAGGGATAGAGTCGCTCGGCGACATTCGGCGTGATCCAGGTCGCGCGGTTTTTGGTGCTGAAGACAGTATGCAAAAGAATTTGCGAATAGGTGCCGGGCATAAAGTTCCCTTCGCCCCTCCGGGGCGAAGAAAAGAAGATAAGTGATTTTGTATTCGGCTCCCACGGGTTGCGCGGCTGCGCCGCTTCACCCGTGGCTACAAGCCACCGCCCCTTTGGGGCGGACCGAGGCGGTCCGATGGGGGAGGGTTCACGCGCACGCGATCACAACCATCGCATACACCTTCGTCGCCAGCACCGTAAAACTCACCCGCCCCGCGCTTTCCTTGAAGTCCAGACTCACCGGCTCATCGGTCTGCGCCGAATAGCAGGCGACGGTTTTAACCGGCGTGGGAAACTGCTTCTTCACATCCACGCCAAACGGCGCGGGCGCGGTCTTCTTGTCGAAATTGATGAAGTGAACAATCGTCTCCTTAGTCTTGGCGCGAACCAGCATCTCCATCACGGTCGTCAGCGGCGCCTGTGAATTAATCGACGCCCCGCCCGGCAAATTGCTTGCGATGGCCTGATAGATTTCCGCGTGATTCTTCGGCAGCACCCACTGAGCCGGGTCCATCCGCGAGGGTTTCTTGCCGGTATCGGCGCGGGTGATTTCGGGGATAAAGACGATCTGCCCCTTGCCTTCGCGGCGTGCGGGAAGCAGCGGATTGGAATCGCGAGGCTTTCGCCAATCGTTGTATTGGCCGGTGTTCCCGGTCACGACGAGCGTCCCACCCTTGCGGACATAATCCAAAAGCGTTTGCGCCTGCGCGTCGGACACGCATTCCTGCCCCGCCAGAACCACCGCCGGGTATTTCCCGAGGCGATCCATCTGCTCATCGAACAGGATGTCAAACGGAAGCTTGTATTGAATGAGCACCTGCTCCATCAGCGTTACCGGAACCGCCGTCGCATTGATGCTGTACGCCATCGACGGCCAGTTGTGCAGCACCGCCACATCCGCCACGTTGTCGGTCTCCGTATAGAACCGGTCGTTGTACTCCCTGAAGAATTCCACCAGCGGCGTGAAGACATTGAACGCCTCCGAGCCATAAGGGGCGGCGATATTTCCCGCCAGCGGCTTTTGATAGCCGAAAGACATGTGAATCGCCGCGCGGATGTCGTCGGCGAACGAATCCTCGCAACTCGTCCCGATGCCGCGGGCGACTTTGTAGGAGCGAATCTGCGACACCAGCGCCCCCGTCGTCGCGTCGATGCGGGCGTCGTAGCCGCCGGTGTCAAAGGCCATGATGTCGATTGCCCCGGCGAACATCGGATGATAAACGCCGGCGGCCCAATAGCGGTTGAAACTGTACAGGCCCTTGATATTGAGCAGGCAGGCGACGCCGGGATTCTGGCTCTTCACATACCCGTATAAATCGGCCGCGGAATTGGCCAGGGACTGGCAGCGAAAGCGCGTCCATTCCTGCAGGATGGGGTCATCGAGTGCGGTGAGTTTGCCGGGGGCGTCCGCCGACGGCCAGGGTTTGATCTGCACGGCGTCGATGTCGCTTTCGCCGAATCGCGCGGCGACTTGCAGTTTGTCGGGATATTTTGCCCGAAGAAATTCCGCAAAGGCCTTCATGCAGCGCGGGCAGCGGCAGGATTTCGGCTCCTCCTGCAGGACGAAATTATCGAACGCCAATTCATCGGCGTGGAAATCGTTGACGGCGATGTCCAGCACCTTCTTGATGTACCCGCGATAAGCCGGCTCATTGGGACAGGCAAAATGGCGGAACGTCTGGTTGCCGTACGGGACGCTCTGGCCGAAACAATCGCGCTGCTCCCAACTTTCCGCCTCGGGCACTTCCTTGTAAAGCGTCTCGATGAACATCGTCCCGCCGACATACAGGCTCACTTTCATGCCCAGCGCGTGCAGTTGGTCGGCCACGCGATGGGCAATGTCCATGTGGGCTTTTTCATATTGCAGGCCGAATCCCTTGTAAAAAAAGATGCGTCCCCAGCGCACCCCGGCGGCGGCCATGCGCTTGATATTCTCCGGGTCGCACATCGCCTCATACTGCTTGGCGAGATTGGGGTCCTTGTTGCCGTCGCGGCGGATGATGAACTCGATTGGCTCGTGGGTCAGCCAGGTGATGCCGTTGGCCAGCTTGCGCTTCTCGCTGGCGCGGGTTTGCCAGCGCGTCGGGCCATTGGCGGGCTGCGTCTGGTTAACGGCGCCGAAAACGAGATCGCTGAGCGATTCAGAGCGCGGCCACTGCGAGGCGATAAGAGCGCTGCCGGCCAGGCCGAGGCACTGTCGTCGGGAGAGTTGCATCCTAATTCTCTTACCGTCGCCGGCCGGTCATGTTGGCGGAGATCAAAAGAGAATCGGCTTGCCGAGCTTGCGGCGCAGCACCTGGAGCTGGCCGATGTGCATCGAAACGTGGGTCGGGATCAAATTCACAATATGGCCCACGGTCGGAAGGCGCTTTTGCATCGGCTCGGGCGCTGGCCGCGCCATGTCCGCAGCGGTCAGGCTCGCGGCCCAGTGACAGGTCTTCTCTCGTGCCTCGCCAAGCAGCGCCAGCAGATCGGCCTTGTTTCCCAACTGCGCCGGATCATCGATCGACGCGGTCTTTGTGTTGTACCGGTCGGCAAACCCGGCGGGCAACTCAATGACCGTCTTCCCCGCGCCTCCGTTCACCAGGCGCGATTCGGAATTGATGAGATGGCCGAGTTGCCAGAGGCCGTTATTGGCGCCGGGAACCGGCCGCTGGATCAAATCGGCGTCGGTCATGTCGGCCACCGTTGATTGCAGCATGGCCAGGTTGCGACGGAGAACATCAACGATTAGATCATTCTGTGACATTTTTGTGCGCCCTTTTTGTAATCCCCCCTGACGAACCCATTGTTCACCCGCCGCCCCATTATGGCAAGGCCCGAAATACCGTTCACGCGGCACCACATTTCCCCCGCCCCCGGTATTTCCGGGGGAGGGCTGGGGAGGGCGCTCGCGCAAGCCCGTCAAAACTTTCACGTTATTCCCCCGCTGCGCACCGTCAGCCCCCAAGCATTTCGCCGCGGCCGCTATCCACGAAATATCGCAGATTCTGAAGATACCGCGCCAAGCGGCTCGGCTCGATATCGAGAACGTCAATCTCGCGCAATATCCCTTCGCACAGCAACTCCAAAATCGCCGGCGCATCGCCGAGGTCGCCATCTGCAAATTGCGCGGCGGCGCCGATCCAATAGCGTCGCGCACCAGTTAGCGGCCAATCGGGGCGGGGAAACAAAAAACCCGTCCAATCCATTTTTACAACCGTTCATCAGCCGCTTGGTACGCGCGGATCAAAAGAGAATAGGTTTGCCGAGCTTGCGGCGCAGCACCTGGAATTGCCCAATGTGCATGGCGACGTGCACCGGCAGGAGGTTAATCAGATGCCCGACCGTCGGGCACATCGTGCGGATGCGCTCAGGCGCCTGCTGGGCCATGTCAGCCGCCGACAACGTAGCGACAAACTGACACGTGCGCTCGCGCACCTGACCCAGAAGGCCGAGAAGATCGGCCTTGGTTCCCAGCTTAGCGGGTTCATCGACACAAGCGGTCTTGGAGTTAAACCGCTCCGCAAACCCCGCCGGCAGCTCGTTGATCGTCTTGCCCGCGCATCCGTTGATCATGTTGGCTTCGGCCGCGATCAGGTGGCCCAGTTGCCACAGGCCGTTATTGGCCCCGGGCACGGGCCGCTGAAGCAGTTCGGCGTCGGTCATGTCGGCGAGCGTCATGTTGAGCATGCCGAGATTCCGCTGCAGCGTATCGACGAGGAGTTCGTTGTGTGACCTAGGGATTCCCTCAAATGGAGTTACTGTGGATGCATGCCATTGTTCACGTGCCGCCAGGTATTTTCAAGTCGCGCTTCGCCGCCGCCGGGTCAAACCGGCTGCCAGAACGCTCATCAGCAACATCCCAACTGCCGGCTCGGGGACATTATTGGTTTCTGACGCGGCAACGTCTTCCTGGGCCAACTGCCAGGCCGCCGCAAAGGAAGTGGGCAATTGGGCCCGTTCTGATTCGGTTAATGTCTTATTAAAATTCTGCGCGACGATCAGCAGATCGGCGAAATTCACATTTCCGTCATAATTGAAGTCCCCGTCGGCCCAGTCGATTGGATTGCCATGCGTGTCCAGGGCGTGATTGAAATTCTGCGCCACGACCAGCAAATGCCATCAGCATAGCCCACCGTATACAGCCCGGGATTCGCGGCGGCGGCGCTGCTCATGATTCCGGCGCCGGTCCAGGAGTCGTTGTTATACCCGGTGGTAAGGTAGCCGCGGATGGTCGAGGCCGGATCAATGCCGCCGACGCCGTAATTGATGACCAGCGCGTTATTCGTGACATCGACGAATCCACCGGCGGCGATGGTGAGCGATTGCACGGGCGCGGCGCCCGTGCCGGCGGCCAGGACGAGTTTGCCAACGGATGTGACCGAGACATTTCCATTGGGCAGCGCGCCATTGGCCCCGACGACCAGCGCCCCGCCATTGACGAAGGTGCCGCCGCTGTACGTATTGACCGTTGAGAGCGTCAGGGTGTCCGATCCTATTTTGGTCAGCGTCGACGTGCCGGCAATTCCACCGGTTCCGCTGATTGTGTAATTGCCAAAGGAATTATCCACCAAGACCGGCCCGGGTGAGACCACCGAGTTAAGTGTCACGTTGTATTTGAAATTATTGTTGTCGGTGAACGACACGCCGCTGCCGTCAATGTAAGTCGTTTCGCCCACCCCGTTGTTCCAATTCTGGTTGTCCGTATCCCAGGTAAGGCCGTCGCCGCTGCCGCCGGTATTGGTCCAGGTCAGCGCCGCGGGCTGGGGCGAGAATTGCTGGCTGGCGCTCAACGCAGCGGCGTTGTTGGCGGCCGTCTGCGTATTGGACCCGGTGATGTATTCGTAGTCATACCAGCCGCGCGTGCTGGGCGCGGCCGAGGTATTGGTGATCTCCATGCGCAGGGCGTCGTACATGTCGCCGTCGTTCTGGCTGACGCCGAAGGTGAACTGGTCAAGCGCTCCCGCCGCGTTCAAATCACTCGTTGGAAACTGGAAGACCAGGAACTTGTATGTCCCCGCGTCACCGCTGCGCACCATGGCGTCGCTGCTGGACCCGCCGTAGTGCCAGATTTCCTGGTGGCCGTTCAGGTAGACGATTAAGCTGGCTTCGTTCGCCGCCAGGCCGACCGAGAGATCGACGTATTGGCCCTGGTTGAGCTGGGCCTGGGTGCAGGTGAAATTCACATCCCAGGCCGATCCCTTGTAACTTCCCGGGCCGCCGGCAGCCATCACGTACGCGGGCGCGCCCCCGCCCGGGCCGTATCCGTTGGCGTATCCGTCGCTTGTCCCGTCGTTGGGATCATAGATGCCGGGATCGAACTCGCCCCATTGGTTGCCGATCCAATCAAGCGGGTTATTCGTCGCCGCATGGCTGCCCACCGCGGTCGCGTAATAAGCCACGTACCCCGGCGTGCCCAGACTCTGTTCTTCCAACCAGTAATTGTAATTCCCGTAATACTGGCGCAGATCGCCGCCGGGCGTAACGCCGTTGTTGGTGATCGGCGTCGCCGTCGCGTTGCCGTTGGAATAGGTGACGTTGACGTTGGAGCCGTTAAGGAATTCGTGGTCGGACCGGTCGGGCGTGCCGATGGTCCAGATCGGCGGCGACGCACTGAAATTCTGCGGCGTGAATTGCACATTCTGCGGAATGGTGATTTGCCCGCCGTTGACGGTGACGCCGTCGATCCGCGTCTCCCCCCACTGGCCCAGTTCGTAAATTGACATCCGGTAAGTGCCCGGCGTGATGTTGCTGATGCTCCCCGTGCCGTTGGGATTCAGTTGCGTCCAATACTGGCTGCCGTTCTCCGATTCCTGGAAGTCCTTGCCGGGATCGGAAAACACAACCGTGTTGTTGTTGATGTTGGCGCTCCATCCCGCTGGATTTGCGACCGTCACCTGCAATGATCCGCGCTGCGTCGTGGGCACGTAGCTGTTGGCGATTAATTCCTGGTCTGTGTTGTAGTCGGCGGTCAGCGTGGGCATTGAATTGACCGCGTTCTGGTAAAGCTGCGCCGCCGTGAGCCCGTCGGTCGGGACGAATTGAAACGCGAACGGGCCAAAGAGCCGCGTGCTGTTCACGCCCTGCGGCGGGACGTAGGCATAATTTGCATCGCCCAGATGCCCGGAAAGAAATCCCATCAACGCCAGATTAGTAGACGTCAGGTCCTGGTGTGTCGGCCCGCCGTTGATCGTGTCCAGCCCCGTGTAGATCGTGCTCAGCGCGTCTTGCGACCCGTAAATGGTTTCCGCCTGCAGGAACTGGTAATAGGTCGCGTAATCGTATTTCGTGTTGAAATTTGAACCCCAATCGCCGGGCAAGCCGCTGCCGGTCAGGTCATAAGTCGCGTTGGTCACGTTGCGCCCCGGGACGGCATCCACCGTCTGGGAATTGGGCGATCCATCGGCCGGATATGTCGGCGGAATGACCGATGTCTGCGGGCCGAGGTTGTTCACGCCGACGTTCAACTGGTAGGTATTGGTGAACAGCGATGTATTGAACCGCGCGATGAACTGGCCTTGTCCGACGTTGGTCGGCGGATCGGTCGAGGCGTGATTCAGAACCTCATAAGCGACCACGTCTGGATCGTCATTGAAAAGCACGTAATGAAATGAGTACGTGATCGGATTGATATACCCGCCGCTGGAATTCTCGGCGTAACCCTGCGACTGAGTTGTGGTCCAGAAGTCGATGTAGCTGCCGCCGGGGCCGATTTGATAGTTTGACGTTTGCGTGCCCGCCCCAAACGGCGTGCCCGCGAATTCCTGGTAGAGGATCGATTCATTCGGGTCGAGAAGATTCCCGCCCGATCCCATGGCAATGGAAGTGAGTTCGTCGTTGGAAGTGTTGAAGACAACGTTGAGGTCGCCGTTGCCGATGGTCCAGTTGGCGCCGTTTTCAGAGATGGAAATGGCAGCGTCGGCGCGCTGCGCGCCGAAAACCAGGGTAGCCGCCGCCACAGCCGCATATAGCCGCGCCTTCGCACGGCCCTTGTGTTTGCCTGCCCTTCGGCTCACCGCGTCCTCCGCTCCTGGGCTCCACAGATCTCCTCACGCGCTGGCCGGCGATTTCTTCGCTTCAAATGCCTTCTTGATACGCTCCAGCCACTCCTTGTCCGGCAGCGCATAAGGCCGGAATTTCTCCATGGTCCCCTGCTCTTCGCTGTAGACCAGCGCGCGATGGGCGCCCAGTTTATTGGCCGCCGGTGAATCGATCAGATTGCTGGAATCGTTGGCGCTCATCTGGAACAGGACGCGGAAATCAAATTCGCGCATGGCCGTGCGATCCAGCGTGCGCTCGATGCTGGCCGGCGTATCCGCCCAACCGACGATATGAATTCCCAGCCCCGGGCCGTCGCGCATAAGATCGGCGAATTGTTTGCCCGGATTGGGCTTCTTTTCCTCGTCGCTGCTGGAGGAAAAGCTGTAGCTCTCCTCTTCCTTGCGCAGCATGCGGTAGCGCTGAATCCCATAGACCAGGACGAAGATTTCGTCGCCGCCGGTCCCGGCGGCCGTCGGCTCGACGGCCTGCCGCTTGGCCAACTCGACGGCCAATTCGTTGATGGCGTCGTTCACGCCGCGGTAATCGACCATTTTCACGTCATGCGGCAGCGCCGCCTTCACCGCCGGCAGGACCTGCGCCAGCGGCGAATCCACGGGGCTGCCGTCCAGAACGACAAATTTGGCCCCCTGCGGCGAGAACTGGGCGGCCATGGCCATGACAACCGCGGCCATCATCGCCATGGCGGACTCTTCCTGCTGGCCGATCATGAGGAGATTGCCGCCACTCTGGCGGCGGAAGGGGACGGCGGTCGGCGCCTTGATGGCGACCGGATCGCCCAGCCAGGCCAGCGGCGCGGCGGGCGGCGCGCCCCAGGTGGCGGCGTCCAGCAGGTTGGTGAGTTGGGTATTCTTCCCGATCGGCGCGGCGGAATTGCCTTCAAAGATAATCGGCGATTCCCATGTGCCCAGGCGCGTCGCCGCCCGCTCCTGAACCAGCTTGAGCGATTCCTCGCGCTTGTCGTCGGGAAGCCATGCCACCTGGAACGGGCTGTTGCCTTCCACCAGTCCGCCGGCGTCGTTGTAAATCGCCTCGCCGGGGCGGGAGAGCAGACGTGCGGCGGAGTTGTTGTCGCCCAGGATCAATTGCGAATCCGCTTCAGAACATTGCAACGCCACGCGCACGCCCATCTGCCCAATGGTGCTGCGCGAAAGTCCCGACGACCCGGCCAACGTCTGCGATCCGAGGAACACATGGATGCCAAACGCACGGCCCTGCCTCACCAGGCGGTCCAAAAGCTGGCTGGCTTCCTGGGAGATTTTGTCGTCTTCGGAAAAGAATTCCTGGAATTCGTCGATCACCAGCAGAATTCGCGGCATCGGACGCGGATCAGGCGTCTGCCGATAGGCGGCCAAATCCTGCACGCCCAGCTTGCGGTAGAGTTCGCCGCGAACGGTCAGCTCGGCGTCGATGCGCTGCAACACGCTGAGGCCGAATTCGCGGTCGCTTTCAACGGCGATGGCCTTGGCGTGCGGCAGGTTGTGCGTGGCGTAGGTCTTGAATTCAACGCCCTTCTTAAAGTCGATGAGGTACATCATCACCTGGTCCGGCGGATACCAGAGCGCCGTATTGGTGATGAGGGCGTTGAGCAGCGACGATTTACCCGAACCGGTTTTTCCGGCGATCAAGCCGTGCTGGGCAACGCCGCGCCCGAGGCGCACATACTGCAATCGCGTCGCGCCCATGCGGCCGACGGGAACCTGAAGCTCGCTGGCGCTGTTGAGGGACCAGAATTGCGGGCCTTTGGGGGTGATATTCTCAAACGGCACTTCGACGCGGCTGGCCTGCTTCGCGCCGTTGCCTACCGAATGCAGGATGTGCGTCAGGGCATCTTCCGGCGGCGGAGCATCCAGCGTGAGCGGAAATTGCTTAAACACGTCGTCGCGCCACGTCAGCTTGTCTCCCTGACGCACGAGATTGACGCTGTGCCTTTCCACATCCTCAAAATGGGCGCCCGAGGGCATTTGCAGGCGCATGTCGCGGGCGATCAGCGTGTACACGCCGCAGCGCGCCCCCGTCGAGGCGATGCTGGCCAATTTTCTCAGTGAATCGGCTTCAAATTGAGAGGGGAAATCAGCGATGACCAAAAAGCGGTACGGCTCCGACAGCTCGCCCGCCTGCTCGTTGTATTCGTCGATGGTTTCGTATTCGTTGCGGAGGTACTTCTGGATCACCGTCTCCATGTGCTCGGTCAGGTCCGTGAGGCGCTGCTCGATTTGTTCCTGCGTGGTCCAGATTCTGGTGCCTACCAGGGTCTCGTCGAACTCGGACAAATGCATGAAACCCGCAAAATTCTGCCCCAGCCCGGCGGGATCGATGATGGTGAAATGCACACGCCCCGGCGGCAGGCAGGTCAGCAGGCGCACCATCACCAATTGCAATAGATGGATGGCATCGTTCCGCCCGGCCGGATCGTGGTGAATCAACAGCGAACTTTGCCGCGGGAACGCCAGCAGCGCCGGCAGTTTAAACGCCTCGGGAAGCGGCAGGGTGAATTTGCCGTCGGGGCTGGCGGACTTAACGATCTTTTCCACATCAATCTGCAACTCGCCGAAGCGAATGGTTTCGGCGAATTTTTTGGGCGGTATCCAATTGTCCCAGTGCTCGCGCGTCCAGTCGGAAGGGGCGGCGGCCTTATCGCCGATGGGGGCGCGAATGGAGGTCAGGCCTTCCGACCATTCCCGCTCCAGCGCGGCGCGGGCCTTGTCGTGATCGCATTGGGCCAGGAATTGCGCCGCGTCGCTTGTGTCATGGGCCGCTTTGAGATGCGCCTCCAGGCGCTTCGCCAACTTGGGCAGAATTGCCTTCTGCCAGGCTTCGGTCTCCGCGCGAGCCGTGGCACGCTGTTTTTCCAATTCATTGAGCCGCCGCGCCGCGTCTTTTTTAACTGAAGTGACCTGTTCATCGCGCAACTGCGCGGACTGCTCCAGCATCGGATTGAATTTTTCCTTGGCGGCCTGGATTTCCTTTTTCCGAGTGGCAATCGCCGCTTCGCCTTCGCTCTGGCGGCGCAGTTCGGCATTGGCGGTGATCGCATCGATGGCCAGCCGCCCCGATTCTAAAGCCTGCCGCAGCGGCACGAAGGCCGCCGCCACCTGCTTCTTGGCTGTCAAGTTCAGGAAAATTCCCAGCGCAATGACAGGGCCAACGGAGAGGACCGCGCAGGCAGCGAATAAAATTGGCTCGAACTGCCCGGCGAGGAACTGGGGAACCGCGATGGCCGCGACGCAAATTACTCCGCCGATCATCCAATGCTTGCCACCCGATGAAATGCGCGCGATTTTCAGATCAGACAGCGCCTTTAACTGTGCCTCGGCGATCTCGCGCTGCTTTTCAAAGAACTCCATCGGGTCGCCCGTCGGCGTGGTGGGAGCAGGCTGATTTGCCGGCGCCGGCGGCGTGGACTGGCTCAGATTCAGCAACGTGGCCTTGGTCCGGTCGTCCAGTTCATCCAGCGCGGCCGTTGCATTGGCGGCTTTTTCCTGTGATTTTTTGTACTCCTCCTTGATGCGAATCTCGGCGGCCTCCAGAACGCTGTCGGCCAGCCACGTCCCCTGCTCCAGCTTGGTCTTCACATCCTCGGAGGTCTTGTTGAATTCGTGATCGATGCGCTGCCGCTTGGTCTTTACCTTGCCCGACAGCTCGTCGCGAGCCCACTCAAACTGCTTATCGGATTCCATCACCCGCCGTGAATACAGATCGCGCGCCGCCTGCTCGAGGGCCTGATATTTCTGCTGGGTCGCGGCCAGCGATCGCTCCAATATCTTCTTGGAACGATCCTGCGCGGAGGCGAGGTCCTGGTCGATCTTCAATTCGGCGGCCGCGCACTTCTTGACCAGATGAACCAGACTGTCCAGCGCATCGCGCTGCAAATCGCGGCGCGTCGCGGCCGGAGTGTCACTGACAACTGGGGCTGCGGATACCGGAGCGGTTTCTTGTAACATCTCTGACTTTCGAAAAAAGGGGATTACTGGCAATCGCGCCGGACCGTATTCAAAATAGTCGCCATGGCGTCCATGGCCTGGCTGGCGCTGCGGAGGTCGGCTTCGAGCGGCTCGAGCCGGTTTTTCTCAAAACTGTGGCTCATGGCGTCGTTCCATTGCGTGCGGACATCGCCCCAGCGCGCCATCAGGTCTTTCATCGCCTTTCCCAGCAAAGCTCGGCCGTCTTGTACGCCCATCGCATCGGCTCCTTAACTCTTAACTTCATTCCGCGTTTTAGCATCAAACGGCAACGTCATTTCAGACCGCCGAACTCATTTCGGCGGCGGGGGAGGAGTCCACAAACTTTCATCCTTATCGCTGAGCATGGCTGCGATGCCGTTTTTGTCCAAGACCACCAGCGTCCCCGGCGGCAGGGCCAGCAATTGCTTCCAATCGGGCCGCCCACCCAGTAATTGCGCCACGGAAACCGCCTGAAGCTCCGCCTCGGACGCTTCGGTCTTTCCCACATACCAGCCGCTGTCACCCGCGGCATCCGTCGCCGCGCGAATCAGAAACACCTGCCCGGCAGTATCCACGCCCTTGGCCATGACGACCTTATCCCCGTCGGCCGGTGTGGCCCAAGTTGCTTTGAGCTCACCGATCAAACGTACTGTTTCATCCGAAAGCGCCGTAACCGACCATTGCGCCGGCGCTGCTGCGGCAGCCGCGCCGGCCCGCGCTTCCAGCGAAGGCGCCAGCCCGCGCAAATTGGCGTACGGCTTTCGCTCCGCCACCGGGGCCGATCCGCGCGACATCGACGCGCCTCCACCCTGGGCGAAATACGCCGCCAGCGAGGGATCAAGCTCAACGTCCTTGGCCAAACCGATCGCGGCGTATTCCTGCAGGGTATGGATCAACGCCCCCATGTGGCCGATCGCCGCGGGAACGTCGCTGGTAACGCTGGTCACAAACCGCTGCACCTGCCCCTTGTAGAGGAGCATTTCCTTTTGCAGCCGCTTGGCCCACTGCTTGGTCGCCGCCAGTTTCTGTTCCGCCTCGGCCAACTGGTTGAGGGCCTTGGTGACCATCTTCTGTTCTTCAACCGCCGAGGGAGTGCGCCCGCTGGAATCCTTGAAGATTTGCTTTTGCCGCAAGGCTTCCTTAGCCCGTGCCACGGCTTCCTGGCGATGGCGGATTTGCGTGCTCCAATGACTGAACTGATCGTGCTCGAGCCAGTTGATGGTGCGGTTCACATCCGCTTCAGCGTCGCCGAGGGCGGAAGAGGCGGTCTCCTGGAATTTCACCAGGGCCACGCGAAAAACCGCCAACGATTCGATGGATTCAACTCGCGCGCCTGCCATTGGAAGCCCGCCTCGCTTTCAACGCCCGTTGGACAATCCGCTTTAGCGCGGATAATGACGCTCGACGAACCGCTCAACGCTGGCGGAGATATTCCTCGATCGCCGCCGCCTTCTTGTTCAGGAAGGAGACATGTTGAGCGCTGTCGTCAATGAACTTACCCACGACCTTCATGGTCTGTTCAAATCCTTCAGTGAATTTCTTCTGTTCCTGGTCGCGCCACGTCGCTTCCAGCCCGCGCAGACGACCGTGCAAACCGGCCAAAAGGCCGCCCAGGTCGTTGTTAAACCGGTTCAGGTCAGAAGAAAATCGCCGCAGTTCCGTCGGGTCTACATTGGCTTTTGACATTGTCGTTTCTCCCTGGCTAATTCAGGTCAACACATTATACCCGGAAATGAGGCCGCTTGGCCAATCCGCGCGGGCGTTTGCGAGGCGTAAAACCCGCAGCAGCGTATCGCGTGACAGCGCCATTGATGCCTCCGACCCTCTCGGTCCCCCGCCCCCGGTAAGTCCGGGGGAGGGCTGGGGAGGGGGCTTTTTGCGAGTAGCGATTTTCGGCATGAGACCCGCACCCTAACCGATTGCGTGGCTCCTCCGCGCATACATATAATTGGCCGATGCTCGGCAACTCTAGGCATCCCTCCCCGGCCGCTGAGGCTGTCGCCGAATACGTCCGCCAGCGCATGATCCAGCGAGAGCTGGCCATTTATGGCAAAATCGCGATTCTCCTCCTGTGCGGTCTGCCGGCGCTCTTCATCGGCCCTTTTCTAAGTGGGGCCCTGATTTGCGATCTGGCTGGCGGTTTCGGTTACCACTTAGATCTCGCTCTTGTGATGCCTTATGCCAATGCCGTGGTGATACCGCTACTCTTCTGGGCGGAATACAAAACCGAGGGAACTTTTTTGAGTCGCGCGGTGGCCAATTACAAAGAATCGTCTTTTTACGGCGATTTTTCGGGCCTGCGAATATTTCTTTACCGTCCGATCCTGGGGAGCATCGGATGGGTCGAGATATCCCTTTGGGGTCCGCGCCAGGTACTTGATGCGATCGGCCGAATCCGAGCGATGGCGGCGCTTCGATCAGCCGACCGGAATCAGGCCGAGTCCATCCTCCTGCGACTGGCCACCTCGCATTGCGGCATAGCGATCAACGAACTCCTCGACGGAGAAGCTCTGAACATCGGCGGCCTTTCGGCGATAGCCTACCTCCTGTTTTTCGATTGGGTCGCCGCTTCATTCGATACCAATACCGTCTGGGCCAGCAGCGAAACCAAGGCCGCGCTTAACGCGTGATGCCCGCTGCACATCCTCCCCGTTTTTCATGATGAAACTATCCGCACTTCCGTTACAATCCCCGGCCATGAAATCCTACGACATCATCCGGCAGGCGGTGGACGAGCAAGGGGTCAAGGCGGTGGCGGCGGCGCTGAAAGTGTCGCCCGCGCTGGTTTACAAATGGTGCGAGCCGCCGGCCGAGCATGACGATCCCGATCAATCCGGCGCTAAGAACCCATTGGACCGGGTGCGCGAGCTCTATCAAAAGACCCGCGACATTCATCTCATCCGCTGGATTTGCAACGAAGCCGGTGGGTTTTACGTCTCCAATCCGACGACCGACGTGCAAAAGAGCCGCGAGGAGAGCATCTTCGGCGAGACGCGCAAGATGGTGCGCGAGTTTAGCGACCTGCTGCACACCGTCACCGAATCCTTCGAGGACGACTCCAAGATCGACCTTCAGGAAGCCGACAACATCCGTCAGCGCTGGGAAGACCTGAAGACCTGCGTGGAGCATTTTGTGATCGGCTGCGAGCGGGGATTGTATGCGACGGACGTGAGGAAGAAGGGCTAAGGGGACGAGGGGATGACAAGGCGACAAGGTGAGGGGGTGACAAGGTGAGGAATGCGACTTTTTGCGCCGGCGAAGATTAATTTGCATTTGCGCGTGGGACCGCCGCGGGGGGATGGGTTTCATCCCATTCTGAGTTGGATGTGCACGGTTGGGTTGTTTGATGAGATTGAGATTGGACGTGCGGGTGGGGCGGAAATCCAACTGACTTGCGATGACGCCACGATTCCGACGGATGAGCGGAATTTGATCGTGCGCGCGGCGCGGGCAATTCAACCACCTGGGGAACACGGCCTTAGGATTCACCTGACCAAGCGAATCCCCGCCGGCGGCGGCCTGGCAGGCGGCAGCTCCGACGCGGCGCGAACGCTGATAGGGTTAAATCACCTCTGGACGCTGCGCAAATCCACCAACGAGCTCGCGGCAATCGCAGCCCGATTAGGCAGCGATATCGCATTTTTCTTTTTCGGTCCCAGCAGTGTCTGCGCCGGCTTGGGCGAAATCGTTCGGCCCATTTCTCCCCCCCGACCGCGCTGGGCCGTGCTGATTTTTCCGCCATTTGGCATGCCGACGCCCGCCGTCTACCGGCGCTTTGATGAAATGAAATTGGGCAGGGCCGCCGACATTGAGCGCCAACCCGATTGGGTCGCGCTGACACAACTGCCGTCGGTTGATTTGCTCCCCCACCTGGTCAATGACCTCGAAGCCCCAGCTTTCGATATGAACCCGGCGCTCGGAAAGCTTCGCGGCGAATGGGAGCATCGCCTTTGCCGCATCGTCCGCATGAGCGGCAGCGGAAGCACGTTGTTTACGCTCTACGATACAAAAGAAGAATCGGACTCAGCCGCGGCGCAACACACCGGCCTGCGCGTCGTGCAATTGGCCCCGGAATTTCAGGATGCGGCTACCGGCCCCGCTTAAGAATCACGCCCGATGCTTCAGCCGCAGCGTATTCTCCACCGCCGGCCTCCCCATCGGATAATACTGGAATCCCGTCTCGCGCATGACTTCCCGGTTAAGGCAGTTGCGCCCATCGAAAATCACCGGATTATTCATCGTCGCCGCGATCTTCCGGAACGGCAGGGTCGTGTATTGCGGCCAATCCGTCAGCAGCGCGACCGCATCGGCGCCGGCGGAGCAGGTCACCGGATCATGCGTCCATTCGACCTGGTCCTTGAAAATCTGCTTCATGTTTTCCATGGCCTTGGGGTCGGTGGCCGTTACCGTCGCCCCTTTATCCAGCAGATGGCGGATCACATCCAGTGCAGGGGATTCCCGGATATCGTCCGTGTCGGCTTTGAACGCCAATCCCCAGACCGCGATCTTCGCGCCATTGATGTCCCGGCCGAGCTTGAGCTCGATCTTGTCGACAAATCGCTTCTTCTGGAGCGTGTTGACCGATTCGATGGCATTCACAAATAGATTCTCATGCCCGATCGCGCGGGAAATATGGGCCAGCGCCGCCACGTCCTTGGGGAAGCAGCTTCCGCCGTATCCGCAACCGGCCCGAAGGAACGCCCCGCCGATGCGGCTGTCCGAGCCGACGCCCTTGCGGAGGTCTTCGATGTCGGCGCCATATTCCTCGCAGAGGATCGTCATTTCGTTCATGAAGGAGATGCGCGCCGCCAGCATCGCGTTGGCCGCGTACTTGGTCAGCTCGGCCGACTCCCAATTCATGGTCATGAAGCTCTCTTCGCGCTTCACCAGCGGATCGTAGAGCCGGCGCATGATGCGGAACGCTTCGGGCGATTCGCCGCCGATCACGATGCGGTCGGGTTCCAGGCAATCCTTCACGGCGCTGCCCTCGCGCAGGAATTCCGGATTGGAAACCACCTGCACGTTGGCGTTGGTCTGCTGCTTGAGGAAGTGATACAGCTTGCGGTTGGTCCCGGCCGGAACGGTGCTCTTGACGATGATGGTCACCAGCGCCGAATCTTCATTGGCCGCCAAGGCGTCGCAGACTTCCTTGCCGGCCGCTTCCAGGTAGCTCATGTCCACGGTGCCATCGGGTTTGGGAGGCGTGCCGACACAAAGGAACACCACCTGCGCGTCCTTGGCCGCGGCGGCGATATTGCCGGTGAATTGAAGCTGTCCCGAGGCGTAGTTCTCCTGCATCAGTTCCTGCAGGCCCGGCTCAAAGATCGGGCAATGCCCGTCGGTGAGGGTCTTGAGCTTGCGGGCGTCCTTCTCGACGCCGCGCACCGTATGACCGATGCTTGCCAGACAGGTTCCGGTAACTAGCCCGACGTATCCACAGCCGATAATTGTTACTTCCATATTTTAAGCCCTTTGCGCAACAGTCACCCGTCGATTGAGAATCGGACAAACCCGGCCGCCGCTTGCAGAGGACGGCCGATTTTCTTCACTATTTTCTCGATGCAGTGGTCCGGCGTTCCTCGTGCTCTGGTTCCCCCATGTCGCGGATTTCCAGCACGCTACCCGGCGTCGGCTCTGATTCAACCCCCTCGATCGCCTCGCTGTCAAGGGTTCCGCCCCCCGAGACGATTCGGGTTTTCTCATGCACCATGCCCATTTTGAACGCCGCGACAAAGATCGACCCGAAGGTCACCAGGTAAACAGCGACGGCATATCGCGTCCGCATAATGACGATCATCGCCCCCAGCAGGGCAAATCCGATCGACAGCCCATAACTGATGAGGACGGTCTTGCGGACGGAATACCCGCGGGCGACCAACTGGTGATGGAAATGGTGCCGGTCGGCGCTGTACCAGGGCCGGCGATTGACGAATCGCCGCGTCAGGGCGAGCGCCGTATCCAGCACCGGCAGCGCGAACATCACCATCGCCGCCAGAAACCAGCGCGACTGCTGCTGGGCCAGCAGCAGGATCATCGTGGCACACGCAAAGCCGAGGAACATGCTGCCGGTATCGCCGAGAAAAATGCTCGCCGGGTTGAAATTGAAGGGGATAAAACCCAGGACGCCTCCCAGAAGGGCCAGCGCCAAAACGACGCGAACCGCGTCCCAATCGGGATCGGCCCCCGCGGCGGCCAGATGCACGGCGAGAAACAGGAATCCCGCCGCGATCACCGCCGTCACACCGCCGCACAAGCCATCCAGGCCGTCCATCAGATTGGTGGCGTTGCAGCAGCCGACGACCATGAATATGACCACCGCGCTGCTGGCGACGATCATCACCCCTTGGGGAACGGGCGGCCAGCCCAGCATGACCAGACGCTCGTTCAGCGGCGAGAGAAGCGGGTCGAGGCAACGGTCCCCCACGTGCTCAATCAGCAGAAGAACGGCCGCGGCGATCTGGCCGGCGATTTTGATGCTTGGCTTGAGGTGGATGATGTCGTCCCACAAACCCAGCAGAACAACCACAATCGCCCCCAGGATAATGCTGATCTTCACGAACGTATGCTGCGGCGCGGAGTCGATGGCCCCGATATGGAACTGCCCAAATGCCAGCCCGGCCAGCCAGCCCAGAAAAACGGCCACTCCCCCCAGATACGCCACCGGCGTTCCGTGCAGCTTCCGCACCTTGTCCGGCATATCCATGATGCCGTATTGCCTGGCTATCACCTGCATGATGGGCGTGAAAGCAAAGGAGATGAGAAACGACGCATAAAAAACGTAGACATGCGGGGCCAGAACGCTATCGACGCTGTGCCTTGTTGAAGTGTCTAATTGCGCTAACACCCACATGGTCATGGAATTGCCCTCGGCCACCCCGCAGCCGCGCTTAAGAATCAACTATATACCCGACAAACGACATCAGGCAATTAGCGCAATACGGATTGGCAAGGCTGTCCGATAATAGCCCCGATCAAATGGTCGGGCGACCTTGGCGGGCGGACCGCGACGATTATTATGATCGCGCTACCGACGCGATAATCTGCTGCAAATCATGCCTCGGCCGAAATTCAATCACCGACCGGAGCTTTTCCAGCCTGGGCACGCGCCGCGGAAGATCGTCAAAGTTCTGGCCGTAGGCCTTTTCATAAGGGATGTGGGAAATCACGCTTTTGGAACCCGTGGCGGCAATCACGCGCCTGGCCAGATCGCCGATGCTGATCTCCTCGTCGCTGCCGAGATTGAAGACCTGCCCGACCGCTTTGGGACTCCCCGTCAGCGCGACGAGCGCCTCCACAACGTCCAGCACATGGCAAAAACATCGCGTCTGCGTGCCGTCGCCGTACACTTCCAGAGGCTTGCCCGCTTGCGCCGCGGCGACGAATCGCGGCAGCACCATCCCGTACATCCCCACCTGTCGCGGGCCGACGGTGTTGAAGAGGCGGACGATCGTGACCGGCAAACCGAATTGTTTGTGGTATGCCAGCCCTAGAAATTCATCGACTCCCTTGGCATACGAATAGCACCAGCGGCTGAAGCGCGTGGCCCCCACCACCACGTCGTCGTCCTCGGAGAACGGCACGCGCGTCCCCTTGCCGTAAACTTCCGATGAACTGGTGATCAGCACCGGCCGCCCAAAACGATAGGCCGCCTGCAGCACGACCTCCGTGCCGTGAATGATGCTGCGGATCGTGCGAACCGGCTCGTCAATGATGAGCTGCACGCCCACGGCCGCCGCCAGGTGATAAACCTGATCGCACGACGCCATCAGGACGCCGACCAGGTCGCTATCCTCCACCGACCCGCGCACAAGCTGCGCCTGCCCGCCGGCCAACAAGTGGGCGATGTTCTCCATGCGCCCGGTGGAAAAATCGTCGAGAATGGTGACGGCATTGCCGCCGGCCACGAGGCGCTCCGCCAGGTGGGAGCCGATGAATCCGGCCCCGCCGGTGATGAGGATGCGTTTTTTCATAGTGAATCCACGGGCCGCGGAATCGGCGTGTCCATCGGACGCTGCCACAGCAGATGCAGCCGCCAGCGATCGTCGTCGCGGCGCGGAAAATCGAGCCGGTAATGCGCTCCGCGGCTCTCGGTTCGCGTGTAAGCGGCCGTGGCCATGAGAAAACAGCAGGTCAGCATATTCTGCAGTTCCCAGCCCGCGGTCGCGGCGCCGTCGCCGGTGGGCAGGAAGGTCTTATCCATCACGTACCGGCTCCACAGGGCGATGATCTCGCGCGTCTCGGCAAGTCGCTCGCCGCTGCGCTCGATCCCGACGTTGCGCCACATCAAGCTGCGCAGGCTGCTCTTCACATCGGTCAAATCTAGCTCGGTCTTGGTGCTGGGCGGAATGCGATGCTCAAGCTGGCGCGGAAATCGCACGCCGTTGGCCTTGGCCGCCCGTGCCGCGTCCGCGCCGGCGCGAGCGCCAAAGGCCAATCCCTCCAATAGGGAATTACTCGCCAATCGATTCGCCCCATGCAGGCCGCTGCATCCAGCCTCGCCGATGGCGTATAAACCGTCGAGGCTGCTGCGCCCCCAGGAATCGGCATCCACCCCGCCGATCATGTAATGCGTCGCCGGATGGATCGGAATCAAATCCTTCGCTGGATCAATATCAAACTGCCCCAGCAGCGCCGCAAATTGCGGGAACCGCTCGCGGAAAGCTTCCTGCGGAAGGTGCCGCACGTCCAGGAAAACGTGGGTGTAATGCGTCTTGCGAATCTGCTCCACGATGGCCCGGCTCACAATATCGCGCGGGGCCAGTTCCGCCATCTCGTGATAGTCCTTCATGAACCGCTTGCCGTTGCGATCCACGAGATATGCCCCCTCGCCGCGAACCGCTTCGGTGATCAGCGAACGGCTCGCTCCCGCGACATAGAGCGTCGTGGGATGGAATTGCACCATTTCCATATCCTTCATCGCCGCGCCCGCTCGCCACGCCATCGCGTGACCGTCGGCAGTGGCGATGCGCGGATTGGTCGTCTCCCGATAAAGCTGCCCCGCCCCACCGCTGGCCAGGATCGTCCGCCGCGCCCAAATCAACTGCACCTGCCCATGCACCAATACCAAAGCCCCGACGCATTTGGGCTTGCCGCTGGATTCATCCGTCACCAGGTCGATGGCAAAGGAATGCTCGGAAGTGCGGATATTCTCCAGGCTCCTGACCCGCCCGATGAGGGTCTGCGCCAGTTCCTTCCCCGTCGCGTCGCCGAAGGCATGGACAATGCGCGCGACGCTATGCCCCCCTTCCAATCCAAACTGCAAATCGTGCGGATTGCCTTCTTTCTTATCGAAATGAGCTCCCCAGGTGAGCAATTCCAGCACGCGCTGCGCGCCTTCCTCGACGACGATCTTCACCGCCTGCCGGTCGCAAAGGCCCGCCCCGCAGCTCATCGTGTCCTGGACGTGCGACTCCACCGAATCAATCGGCTGCAGCGCCGCGGCGATTCCCCCCTGGGCATACCAGGTGTTCGATTGCTCGATGGTTTCCTTCGCCAGAACCAGCACATCCGCCCCCTCCTGCGCCGCCGATATGGCGGCCCGCAAACCCGCCACGCCGCCGCCAATGATCAAAACGTCCGTGAACTGCTGGGGAAGCCGCGCAGCCTTGAAGTGAAGCAGATAGCGACGCTGGGTGATCGGCTCAAACATGGGGAGTTACTCTCGGACCACCACCGAGAGGCCGCCCATGTCCCCTCTCCCTATACGCAGGGCGAGGGGGGAGAAGGACATTGCCCTTCGCCATCGAATCTTCATGGAACGGACACGTGGCCATAATAGACCCGCGTATCGTACTCGATTTGCACGGCTCCGCCGACTTGAAATTGCTCAAAAATTTGCCGCGTCCTGGCAAGAAGCTCATCGTAGCGTTCATGCCCCGGCAGGGGCATCGACGACATCGATAGAACGCGCCACTCAAGCCCTTGCAAATCAAGCGATTGGTGATTGTCAAAACGGGCTTCTTCTATCCGGTCATGGCCGAAAAGTTCGGCCGTCGCCTGCCGATCGCCCGTCGTCAGCTTCCGGCGGTTTTCGACAATTCCCTCGACGCGAAATTCATCCATAAGGTCGGCGTAGGCCGCCCCAAATGTATTGGCATGCGACCGCCGCTGGTTCCAAACCAGGGACAGCCACCCATTTGCCATCAGGATGCGGGCAAATTCCCGGTGGGCTTTAGGCCGGTCAAACCAATGGGCCGCCTGCCCCGCGGCAACCAGCCAGATCGACCGGCCGGCCAGCCCGGTTGCTTCCGCGGTCGCATCGACGGTCTGAAAATTGACATGATGAATAAGCCGCTCCTCGGCAGCCCGCCGCATCTCCAGGTTCGGCTCGATGGCGTAGACAGTGCCGCCCAAATTGAGGAGCACTTCCGTGAGCAGCCCGGTGCCCGAACCTATATCCGCGATTGGCGCGGTTGGATGAACACCCAATGTGGATCGAAAAAAATCCACCAACTCCGCCGGATACCCGGGCCGGCCCCGGACGTAATAGGCGGCGCGAGACGAGAATCGCTTGGTCGGTTCCAGCATATGCAAGGCGCATCTGGGTTTGAGATACGCTTACAAATAGTTTAGGCGTGATGGAGTGTTACAAGCCAATCCACGTAGGCAAACAAATTTCGATTTTCGACACTCGACTTTCGACCCTCTCGCGGCGCAGCCGCGCGTTAAGCGCCTTCGCGCGTTACGATCTTGTAATTCTCTCGTTCGCCGACGCCGCGAAGTGGATAGTCCTTCCGCAGCGGATAACTTCCAAATCCATTCCACGACAGAATCCG